>NZ_JBSXNU010000039.1:0-25512 GCF_056857815.1 Qipengyuania sp. B-5
GAACGCCGGCTTCCTGCTGTTCGATCTGGAAGCGGCGGATATCCTCGGAGGTCGCGGTGTGGGGCGAGCGCCCCAGCCAGGTCGCGAACCGCCCGACATCGCGCAGATAGTTGCGCTGCGTCTCCGGGCTGAACCGGCGCATGGTCATATCCTCGATCAGCCGCTGGCGCAGCGGGCTGATGGGCGAAACAGGTACAAGATCGTTCATCTCTCGACTCCTCGGTTGAAGGAGCCGGAATGGTCGGCCTTGTTCGATCTACTCGCTACGTTCTTGCTCTGGCGTCACCCGCGCCGCCAGCACCCCTCCCGCGAAGCGGGTTCGTGCAACGACGCCCTTGCGGACATTAAAACGGCAGCTCTTCGAGAACTGGAAGACGCAATGCGGATCGATGGTGCTCGATCAGACATGAGACTTCACTCCGAACCGTGTGAGGTTGATCAGCAATCGCTGCCATCTTTCTTGCTGCCTTCGCCAGAACAGAGTGCTCTGGCGTGGAGCCTTCTGCTATTCGGGCAAACATGTCACTAGCGTCGTTGCTGCGCCCGGTCAGGCTCGCCGCGACACCTGCGTGATAGGCCATCCAGCCGCCCCGGCTGTAGTCGCGGCTAGTGCGCTCTGAGTTCAACAAGACTTCTGCTGTCGCTCCAAGCGAGTCAAACCTCCGCGTAAGACTTTCGGCCTCTTCCGCCGCCATTTTCGCAAGCTCGGCCATGGCAATCGAGAACTGCTCGTCAGTTACGTATTGGACATGCTCCGCGATACGTCCGCCGAAGTCGAAACTGATGTGCTCACTGTCTGACCAGAGCCAATGCGCGGCGACGTTGAGATAGCTCCCCTTACTCCAACTGCTCGGCTGAAATTCGACGACCGTCGCCCACCACGAGTGATCCGCAATCCATGTTCGCGACCGCGCCTTGCGGTTGAAACCGAGCGGTTCAAGCGCGGCCTTGGCGGCGTTAGCAATGATCTTATCGTGCGGTCCTAACATCTTTCCTCCACGCGGCACTCTAAATGGCGAATGACCACTCACCACCCTAAAATCGGACCAAACACACAGTTGCGACCGGCCCCGAAAATGGACGCGCTTCGGCTGACGTCTCAGCGCTCCCTCAAGCGCGGCATGAGTTCGACGAAATTGCAGGGCCGATGACGGCTGTCGAGCTGGTGGACGAGGATCTTGTCCCAGCCATCCTTCACCGCGCCGTTCGATCCGGGCAGGGCAAAGATGTAGGTCCCGCGCGAGATCACCGCGCAGGCGCGGCTCTGGATCGTGCTGGTGCCGATGGTCTCGAAGCTCAGCCAGCGGAACAGTTCGCCGAAACCGGGAATGTCCTTGTCTTTCACCCGGTCCAGCGCCTCGGGCGTCACATCGCGGCCGGTCAGCCCCGTTCCGCCCGTGGTGATGATGGCATCGATCTGCTCGTCATCGATCCAGCGGTGGAGATGGGCGGCGATTTCGTTCTTGTCGTCACGGCTGATCTCACGCGCGGCGAGGGTGTGCCCTGCGCCCTTTATCCGGTCGGCAAGGATATCGCCCGAGGTATCGTCCTTCGGCGCGCGGCTGTCGGAGATGGTCAGCAGTGCGATATTGATCGGCTTGAACGGCAGGCTCTCGTCTAAAGCCATCAGCGGGTCCTTCTATCGGGTACGGGGAAACTGCGGCCAGTCGTTTTCGGCAAGGTCCATCCGGCTCGGCGCGGCGGCGTCTGCCTGGCGCAGATACATCCAGTAGTTGCGCATCACGATGGCAACATAGGCGCGGGTTTCCCAATAGGGGATGGATTCCATCCACAGCAGCGGATCGTTCTGGTCGTTGATCTCGCTGTTCCAGCGCGCCACCGGCGTGGGGCCGGCATTGTAGGCGGCCATGATCTTGGGCAGGTGGCCGCGGGTATATCCTGCCTGTGCCAGCGCCTCCAGAGTGCGCTGGCCGAAGGCGAGATTGGTCTTGGCATCCTTGAGGTCCGCGCCAGCGCTCATATTGATCGAAGCGGCATATTCGCGGCGCGTGATCGGCATGATCTGCATGAGTCCGATCGCCCCGGCGGGGCTTACCACCCGCTCGCGGAAATTAGATTCCTGCAGGGCGTGGGCGAAGGCCAGTGCCGGATCGATACGCCAGCCGCCATGCGGCGTGTCGAACGCAACCGGCCAGCGCAGGTTGGGCGGCGAGGCGGTGCCGCGCGGCGCGTTATAGGCCATGAAAGTCTGCGCCCCGGCCAGCCCGAGCGCACGGGCGAGACGGGTGAGGGCGGCAAAATCGTCGGGATTGCCATATCGTACCTGCCAGCGGAGCACCTCGTCCGCGACATCGCGGCGACCGACCTCGGCCAGCATGATCGCCTCGCGCACGGCAGGCTCGTCGGACAGGCGGCGCCAGTCCTCCTGCGTGAAATCGGGTGCGGTGTGATCACTCGGCAGGTCCGTTCCGAGCTGCTCTGCCGCGAGCATGCCATAGAGTGTTTCATCATACCGTGCCGCGCTGCGCAGGTGGGCCTGGGCCAGTTGGGGCTCACGGCACCGCACGAGAGCGCGCGCAGCCCAATAGTGGGCGGCAACCTTCAGTTCGGGATTGGTCGCTCCGGAAGAGGCGGCATTGAAGAATTCGCCCGCCCGTGAACAATCGCCCAGACGCCATGCGGCAAGGCCCGCCACCCAGTCGCCCTCTGCCACCCACGGCCCTGAACCCTGCGATACCTGCTGCGCCATGCCATAGGCTTCAGCATCGCGGTTCTCGATGTAGTAACTCCATGCGACGCGCTGGCGCCATTCCGCCCGGGCCTGCCCCGATAGCGAGGCATCGACGCCGTCGAGCAGCAGCCTTGCGCCGTCGGGATCATCGTTACGGATATGTTCGAGAATGGCTGCGCGCACATTTGCAGGCATGGACCCGTCTTCGATGGTCGAAGGGAGGGTCCGGCGGGTGATTCCGGGCTGCCGCGCAAGCGAGTTTTCACGGGGGAGATCGGGCATCCACGAAAGGCCCCGCGTCTGGCCGAGCCGGACGATGCCTTCCACCTGCGGATTGTTCGGATAGCGGCGCAGCCAGTCCTCGATCCGGGCCAGCTCGATACGAGGGCTGTTGGGGTCGAGATAATAGGTGGCCAGTGCCGATCCGTGCAGTGGTCCGTCGGGACGCTGCGAGAACATGAGTTCGACGCGGTCCCAGTTCTGCGCCTCGATCGCTTCGAACAGCGATAGATAGTAGAAACGGTCCTCCTGCTGCAGCAAGCTGGGCAGGGCCGCGGAATGCGTGCGGGAAAAGTAGTTTACGCTGTCCGACTGGGCGGCGGCGGGGCTTGCAGAAACGAAGGCGCAGGCGGCAGCGAAGAGGAGGGGGCGAAAGGTCATGCGGTCCAATCCAGCCAACGGTTCCAGAAATTGCGGCGGCGCGGTGCGGAACGTGCCAGTTCGGCCAGCTCCGGTGCAAGCATCAGAGGCAAGGTCTTTTCCCCGGCCTTTACGACCGCAGGTTCGCGCGCCCGTTCGACCGGCACGTCGAACAACGGTGCCAGCGAACGACCGAACACGAGTACCCGGTGCGGCGCGGCAAGGGTTACGTGATGCCGGGTGACGTCGGTCAGCCCGCGCACGGCCAGATCGGACCAGTCGGGCAGGGACAAGGGCGCGGGCAGAGCGCTGGCAAGATAGGCCTCGTGTTCCCCTATCCCCATCGCAGCAAGGATGGCCGAAAGGAACCGACCGGGAGCGCCGGAGAGGAGCTGCTCGGTATCGGTTTCCAGCGGCTCCGGAACGAGGATCATGAGCTTCGCCCCGGCAACCCCGCGCGGCGGGAGCCTCCGATCGGGACCGAGAGGGGACAGCGTTTCGGCGCTCATCCACCATTGGCGAAAATTTTCGAGGGTTTGCGGATAGGCTTCGACCGGACCACCGATGTGCGCGGCGGCGGCGGACCCTTCGAAGGCCCGTTCGATCGGCGTCTGCTTCGGCTCTTCCGGCGGCTTCTTGGGCGTCGGCGACGCTACGGCGTGCTTTCCTTCCGGTTCGGCGAGCCACTTGATTGCCTCGTCGCTATAGCCATCCTCCACGCCGGCTTCGCGCCACCAGTCGAGCGCTGCTTCCAGCGCCTCTGCAGGCGATAATTCGCGTGTTCCCGGCGTATCTGCGATCATATTCCGTCCGGTCTGGGTCTTGACCTCAAACCGCCCAGCAATCAAGGCAATCCCACAGTTTACGCGACGAAAAGAGAGAGACATGAGCGAACGCGAATCGATGCCCTGCGACGTCGTCATCATCGGCGGCGGCCCGGCAGGCCTTTCAGCGGCGATCCGGCTGAAGCAGATCAACGAAGAGCTCGAGGTCGTCGTGCTGGAAAAGGGCAGCGAGATCGGAGCGCATATCCTGTCCGGCGCCGTGGTCGACCCGAAGGCCATGAACGAACTCTTCCCCAATTGGCGCGAGATGGATTGCCCGCTGGCGGAAACTCCGGTGACAGAGAACCACCACTGGGTGCTTTCGGAAAGCGGCAAGTCGGACCTGCCCGAATTCCTCCTGCCGCCCTTCATGTCCAATGATGGCAATTACACCGCCTCGCTTGGCAACACTTGTCGCTGGCTGGCCGAACAGGCCGAAGGGCTGGGCGTGATGGTTTTCCCCGGCTTCCCCGCCGCCGAAGTGCTGTTCGACGAGCATGGCGCGGTCGCCGGCGTGGTTACGCAGGATATGGGCGTGGCAGAGGATGGCAGCCACAAGCCCGACTACCAGCCGGGAATGGAAATCCACGCGAAATACACCCTCTTCGCCGAAGGTGCTCGCGGCAATCTGACCAAGAAAATGAAGGCCAAATTCGACCTAGAGGCCGATTGCGAGCCGCAGGTCTATGGCTTGGGCGTCAAGGAATTGTGGGACGTCGCGCCCGAGAAATACGAACAGGGCGTGGTCATCCACACGCAGGGCTGGCCGCTCAGCGAAACCGGCACCTGGGGCGGTGGTTTCATCTACCACCAGGCCAACGGTCAGGTCGCGCTCGGCTTCGTGACCGCGCTGGACTACAAGAACCCCTACGTCTCGCCCTACCAGGAATTCCAGCGCTGGAAGCATCATCCCGAGATTGCAGCGCTGCTCGAAGGCGGCAAGCGCGTGGCCTATGGCGCGCGCGTGATCAACGAAGGCGGTTGGCAAAGCGTCCCCAAGCTGGCTTTCCCCGGCGGCGCGCTGATCGGCTGTTCGGCAGGTTTCGTGAACGTGCCGCGCATCAAGGGGACGCATACCGCGATGAAGAGCGGCATGCTGGCTGCCGAAAGTATTGCCGCGGCGATTGCGGCAGGCGATGAGCACACCGAGCTGATGGATTACGATGCCGCCGTGCGTGACAGCTGGATCGCGACCGAACTCAAGAAGGTCAAGAACGCGCAGCCCGCCGTTGCCAAATATGGCGAAGACCTCGGCACGGTACTGGCCGGGATCGACATGTGGATGCGCACGCTCAAGATCGGGCTGCCGATCACGATGAAGCATCACCGTGACCACGAGATGATAGAGCGCGCCGATCTTTACTCACCCATCGCTTACCCGAAGCCGGATGGAAAGATCAGCTTCGATCGGCTGACCAATGTGAGCTTCAGCTACACCAATCATGCGGAAGACCAGCCGGTGCACCTCAAGGTGCGCGACCGCGAGTTGCAGCGTGAAAGCGAGCTGGAAGTCTTTGCCGGCCCCTCCGCCCGCTATTGCCCGGCAGGGGTCTATGAGTGGATCCTGGAAGAAGGCGAGGAGCCTAAGTTCCAGATCAATTCGCAGAACTGTGTCCATTGCAAGACCTGCGACATCAAGGATCCCAACCAGAATATCGAATGGACGACGCCCGAAGGCGGCGGCGGACCGAACTATCCGAATATGTGATCCCTAGGTGGCCATCACCGAAATCGCATACGCCAAGATCAACCTCGCGCTGCATGTCCGCAGGCGGCGCGAGGATGGCTATCACGAGCTCGAAACGCTGTTCGCCTTTGTCGATGCGGGCGATGTTCTGCGCGCATCGCCTGCTGACCGGGACAGGCTGACGGTGGCCGGTGAATTTTCCGGTGTCCTGAGCGATCCGTTCGACAACATAGTGATGCAGGCGCTCGGGAAGCTTCCGCGGCCCGAAGGGCTGGACGTCGTGCTCGAGAAGAACCTGCCGGTCGCGGCAGGGCTGGGGGGCGGTTCGGCAGATGCGGGCGCCATATTCCGGATAGTCGAGCAGGCGCACGGCCTGCCTGACAATTGGCTGGAGCGTGCATCCAGGCTTGGTGCGGACGTGCCCGCCTGCGTGGAGAGCCGCACATGCATCGGGAGGGGCACAGGTACCGAGCTTGAACTTCTGGACGACGGTCTTGCCGATACGCCCGTCCTGCTGGTCAATCCGCGCATTCCTTTGGCGACGGGGCCGGTTTTCATGGCCTGGGACGGTGAGGATCGCGGTCCGCTTCCTTTGGGCGATGCTCGCCAAATCTCGCTGGAGGGTCGCAACGATCTCGAGGCGCCCGCGATTTCCGCCTGCCCCCAAATTGCGGACGTCCTTGACGCGTTGCGCGGAACCGAGCCGTTTGTCGCCCGTATGTCCGGTTCGGGAGCAACGTGTTTCGCTCTTTACGTCAGTAATTCCGCACGTGACGAAGCCGCAGCCAAAATCGCTTCGGATCATCCGGGCTGGTGGCAGTTAAAGGGTAATCTTCGATGATGATCGACAATCTGCCGTATCGCCAGGTCGGCGTAGAGGATATTCGTCCCGGTGGCCTGATGTGCGTCGCCGATCACGCTTCCAACTTTGTGCCGGAAGGCATCGAGCTTGGCATCGATCCCAAGCTCATGAACGAGCATATTGCGCTCGATATCGGGGTGGAGGGTATAGCCGAGCGCCTTTCCCGCCGCCATGGCATGCCCGCACACATTGCCTGCGTCAGCCGCCTTGTGTGCGATTTCCACCGTCGGGAGGATGAGCCCGGCGTAGTTCCGGTGGAGAGTGACGGTTGGCTGATACCGGGCAACATCGGCGCAGATGTCGAGGCTCGTCTCAGCCTGTTTCACCGTCCGTATCACCGGGCCCTTGGCCAGATGATCGACAAGCTGAAACCTCGTATGCTGGTGGCATTGCACAGTTTCACGCCCAGCCTCGAGACGAGCGATGAAGATCGTCCGTGGGAAGTCGCATTGCTTTACAATCAGGATGATCGCGCTGCGCGCCATGCCATTCGGCTCTTCGGGGAGCAGGGGCTTACGGTGGGCGACAACGAGCCTTATTCGGGCAAGCAGCTGAACGCTACGATGGACCGGCATGCCGAGACGAGCGGCATCCCTTATTGCACTATCGAAATCCGGCAGGACCAGATTGCCACCGAAGCCGGCCAGGCGCGTTGGGCGCAGATGCTGGCGGATGTCTTGGGACGTGTCGCGCTGGAGGTCTAAAGCCCATCTTGGGCGCTCTGCGGTAATTCTCGCTGCCTGGCCTGTTATCCCGTCAACCCGGGTCTGCTAGGGTCGCGGCTTCGGATCAGAGAGGCCCGCTATGCCACATTACAGATCACGTACTACTACCCACGGCCGCAACATGGCCGGCGCGCGCGGATTGTGGCGTGCCACGGGCATGAAGGACGAGGATTTCGGCAAGCCGATCATCGCGGTGGTCAACAGTTTTACCCAGTTCGTGCCAGGCCATGTTCACCTGAAGGACCTCGGACAACTGGTCGCGCGCGAGATCGAGGCGGCCGGCGGTGTGGCCAAGGAGTTCAACACCATCGCGGTGGATGACGGCATCGCCATGGGACATGACGGCATGCTCTATTCGCTGCCCAGCCGCGATCTGATCGCCGACAGCGTCGAATATATGGTCAATGCCCACTGCGCCGACGCCATGGTCTGCATCTCCAATTGTGACAAGATTACCCCAGGCATGCTGATGGCGAGCCTGCGCATCAACATTCCCACGGTTTTCGTCAGCGGCGGACCGATGGAAGCGGGCAAGGTCGTGGTGAAGGGAAAGGAGGTCGCGCTGGACCTGGTGGATGCCATGGTCGCTGCTGCCGACGAAAGCTACACGGACGACGAAGTGACCGCCATCGAGCGCTCTGCTTGTCCGACCTGCGGCAGTTGCTCCGGCATGTTCACTGCCAACTCGATGAACTGCCTGACCGAAGCGCTGGGACTTTCACTGCCGGGCAATGGTTCGACGCTCGCCACCCATGCAGACCGCAGAGGCCTGTTCGAGCGTGCAGGGCGCCTGATCGTCACTCTGGCCCGGCGGTATTACGAAGAGAACGAGGGAAGTGTCTTGCCCCGTTCGATCGCGACCTTCGAAGCCTTCGAGAATGCGATGAGCCTCGATATCGCGATGGGAGGTTCTACCAACACGGTGCTGCACCTTCTCGCTGCGGCGCATGAGGCAGGCGTCGATTTCACGATGGCGGATATCGACCGGCTGAGCCGGAAGGTGCCGTGCCTTTCCAAGGTCGCTCCCGCCAAGAGCGATGTGCATATGGAAGACGTCCACCGAGCGGGCGGTATCATGGCTATCCTCGGCGAGTTGGAAAGGGCGGGGCTGCTCCATACGGCGTTGCCGACTGTGCACAGCCCGACGCTGGGAGACGCGCTGGACGATTGGGATATTGGCCGCACCCGAAACAACAAGGTCCGCGAATTCTATTCCGCTGCGCCCGGCGGTGTGCCCACGCAGACAGCCTTCAGCCAGTCGGCGCGTTGGGAAAGCCTCGATGTCGATCGTGAGAACGGGGTGATCCGCAATGCCGAAAATGCCTTCAGCAAAGACGGCGGTCTTGCGGTTCTTTATGGCAATATCGCCCGCGACGGCTGTATCGTGAAGACGGCAGGGGTAGATGAAAGCATCCTCACTTTCTCCGGTCCGGCCAAGGTCTTCGAAAGTCAGGATGACGCTGTCACTGCCATCCTGACTGGTCAGGTGATCGAAGGCGATGTGGTGGTCATACGCTACGAAGGACCACGCGGCGGACCCGGGATGCAGGAAATGCTCTATCCGACGAGCTATCTCAAATCGAAGGGGCTGGGGGCGGCCTGTGCGCTGTTGACGGACGGGCGGTTCTCCGGCGGCACTTCCGGCCTGTCTATCGGCCATGTCTCACCCGAAGCGGCCGAAGGCGGGGAGATCGGACTGGTCCAGAATGGCGACATCATCGAGATCTCTATTCCCGAACGCACTATCAATCTCGCGGTCAGTGACGAGGTGCTTGCAGAACGTCGCGCCGATATGGATGCAAGGGGCAAGAATGGCTGGTCCCCGGCGGCACCCCGACAGCGCAAGATAAGCCAGGCACTCGAAGCTTATGCCGCGATGACCACCTCCGCAGCTCGCGGCGCGGTCAGGGATGTTTCGCAGCTGAAACGCCGCTAAGTCTTGCTAGGAACAGCGCGGCGTGGCAGCCGCTTGGTATGCCAGCTGAGTTGATAAAGCCTGCCACTTGCGCGGTTCTTACCGTTGACCAGATGCGCGCCGCCGAACGTGCAGCGATGGAAGCCGGGACTTCCGAATGGGAACTGATGCAGCGTGCTGGCGAGGGTGCTGGCCGCTGGATAGCTCGTATGGCCGCGGGGAGATCCGTCTGCGTCCTCTGCGGACCGGGTAACAATGGCGGGGATGGTTATGTAATTGCCGAACATTTACGGCGGCTCGGCAACTCTGTACAGGTGGTAGCCCCCAAGCCGCCGGGGACCGAAACCGCGAATAGGGCGCGAGAATACTATTCGGGGAAGATTGAGAGCGGCGCACTCCCGATCTGCCAGGTCTATATAGACTGTTTGTTCGGCTATGGACTAACGCGGGAGGTCGAGGGGAACTTTGCCACGCTCCTGCGGCAGCTCGGTGAAGCAAGCGGGTATAAAATCGCCATCGATATCCCGAGCAGCATTGCCAGCGACAGTGGCGAGCAGCTCGGGCCGGGGGTGCATTATGACCTGACCATTGCCCTCGGTGCATGGAAGCGGGCGCATTTCATCATGCCGGCCATGGCCTCCATGGGACAGAAAAGGCTCGTCGATATCGGCCTCGACTTTTCCGGCGGCTTGCCGCGTCTGAGCGCGCCGCCGCGGATAGATCCACCCGCCCCGGATGCGCATAAATATCGCCGCGGCCTGTTGGCCATTGTCGCGGGCGAAATGCCGGGCGCTTCCCTTCTGGCAGCGCAGGCCGCGCTGCGCAGCGGTGCGGGCTACGTCAAGCTGCTGAGCGATCGCTCCCATCCCGATGTGCCTGCCGAGCTGGTGGTCGACGATGGGGCACTGCCCAAGGCGCTCGGGGACGAGCGGATCGGGGCGTTGCTGATCGGCCCCGGCCTTGGAAGAAATTCCGCCGCGCGGGAAAGGCTTTCGTCGGCTTTCGCGGCGAAGCGTCCGATGGTCCTTGATGCGGATGCGTTGCACCTGCTCGGTCCGTCGATGCTAACCGGCATCGACACCTCCAATATTGCCGTCACGCCCCATGAGGGGGAGCTGGCGCAGTTGTGCGAGGCTTTCGGGATCGATGCGGAAGGAAAGATCGCCAGGACCGAGGCTCTGAACGCGCAGACAGGGATGGCCGTGCTCGCCAAGGGCCCGGATACTGTTCTCGCCGGACAGTGGGGGACCCGCTTTTTCGAGCGCGGGCCCGCCTGGCTTTCGACAGCCGGGACTGGCGATGTGCTTGCGGGCATCTCGGCTTCGCGGCTTGCGGTGCATGGAGATGCTTCACGCGCTCTCGAAGAGGCGGTCTGGCTGCATCACGAGGCTGCACGCATAGCGGGCGCAGCCTTTACTGCGGGCGATCTGGCCCGCGCAGTCAAGCCGGCGCTGGAGGCTTTCCTGTGAGCGAAGAAATCACGCGCATTGCCGCCAAGGGGGATGGGGTGACCGCAACCGGGCGGCATGTTGCAGGCGCGATCACCGGTGATGTTGTTTCGGAAGACGGCACCATCATCCCCGGGCCGCATCATGTCGAGCCGCCCTGTCGTCATTTCGGGACCTGTGGCGGCTGCCAGATCCAGCAAGCCGACGAAGCGGCCTTGCGGCAATTCGTTACCGAACGGGTCGGTTTTGCGGCGGAATCGCAGGACATTCAGGTCGGGCAGCTCCTGCCCACGCATCTTTCGCCACCGCGGACCAGGCGGCGGGCGACGCTTCACGGGCTCAAGGCGGGAAAGGGTGCCGTGCTCGGCTTCCGGGAAGGGCGGAGCAATCGCATCGTCGATATGCGCGAATGCCACATACTGGCGCCGGAACTTTTCGCGCTCGTTGCTCCTTTGCGGAAGCTGATCGCCGATCATGCGGGTAGGCAGCCCATCGATATTGGCCTGACGCTGGCCGATCAGGGGGTCGACTGCTTCCTCAAGAATTTCGCTGCCGAAGGACTGGCGGCCACCGAGGCGTTGCTCGAATTTGCCAGCACTCACGGGCTTTCAAGACTCGCGTTCGACCAGGGCTATGGCGCGGAAACGGTGTGGGAGCCGGAACCCGTTACCATTTCCCTGGGCGGTGTTCCCGTGGGCTTGCCGCATAATTCCTTCCTCCAGCCGACGCGTGACGGGGAAGCACTGCTTGTGAGCGATACTCTGGACTTCGTCGCGGGAGCCAGGACCGTTGCCGACCTTTTCTCCGGTCTTGGCACCTTCGCATTTGCGCTTGCCGGTCCCACCAAAGTGCTGGCGGTGGAAGCGGCGCGCGACGCGTTCCTGGCCTGCAAGGGTGCTGCCAATGGTCATGGGGTGCCCGTTCATGCCATGCACCGTGACCTGTTCCGCAATCCGCTGACCGCCGAGGAGATCGGCCGTTTCGGAGCGGTGGTGCTGGATCCTCCACGCGCGGGCGCGCGGGAACAGGTCGCGCAAATTGCAGCCAGCGAAGCCAAGCGAGTTGCCTATGTCAGTTGCAACCCGTCCAGTTGGGCCAAGGATGCGAAGGCGCTGGTAGAGGCTGGTTTCCGACTGGAGAAGCTTCGCCCGGTGGGCCAGTTCCGCTGGTCGACCCATGTCGAACTGACCAGCTATTTTACTCGGTAAGGGTCAGCCCTCGATGCACTTCGCTTCGGCAAAGGCGAGCAGCCCGCCGTAGGTATCCAGCATTTCGGCATCGACATCCTCGTCTTCGATCACGATGCCGAGGCGATCTTCCATTTCCGTGAACAGCGTGGCGACAGCCATGGAATCCAGCTCGGGCAGATGTCCGAACAGTCCGGTGTCGTTGTCGAACCCCTCGACCCGCTGCGCATCGAGCGACAAAACGTCGACCAGGATGGCGCGCAACTTCTCGTCGATCTCGCGGCGGCTCGGGCCGATCGGTCCTGCGGTGGCGGTCTGGCCGGTCATGCTCAATCTGTGAACCCTGCTGCTGAAAGGGCTTGCCCTTAGCTGCGCACCTACTGTCGCGCAAGAATGGGGTTCGCAAGGTACTCTTGCACTATGGTGTCTATCGCGTGATAGCGATCCGTGATGTCCTTATCCAACGCCAAGCCCCTTGATCCGGTGCCGCACCCGCTGGACCACATTGCTGAGCGGGGAGAATCCGACAGGCCGGCACTGATCCTGAAAGACCGCACGCTGAACCACGGCGAACTGGCAGGAAGGGTTGCGCTTCTTGCCGGGTGGCTCGGCACCAGGCTGGCGGAGGGCGACCGTGTTGCCAGTTGGGCAGCGAAAGGCGAGCTAACCTGCCTACTGCCGCTTGCTGCTGCGCGGGCGGGAATGGTGCACGTTCCGATCAATCCGCTGCTCAAGCGGGCGCAGGTCGCCCATATCATGGCGGACAGCGGAGCGACCTTACTGATTGCGACAGCTTCGCGCATCAACTCTCTGGAAAAAAGCGATATTATAGATGGCTGCGCCACAGTTGAAGAGGCATCTGCATGGCATGAGGCAGAGCGTGCTGGCGTCAGTCAGCCGCCTTCAGGGCGCGATCCGCAAGAACTCGCCGCAATCCTCTACACCAGCGGATCGACCGGCAAGCCCAAGGGCGTGATGCTGAGTCATGCCAATATGTGGCTGGGGGCAGTGTCGGTGGCACACTACCTTGGGCTGGCGAATGACGATGTGACGCTGGCCGTGTTGCCGCTAAGTTTCGACTATGGACAGAGTCAGCTGTTATCGACCTGGTATGCCGGTGGAAGCGTGGTCCCGCTAGACTACCTTTTTCCCCGGGATGTGGCGAAGGCCTGCGCAAGATTCGGGGTGACGACACTGGCCGCAGTTCCGCCGCTGTGGGTACAACTGATAGAAGCGGATTGGCCCGAATCCGCGATGACGTCCTTGCGCCGCGTAACCAATAGCGGCGGTGCGTTGACGGTAGAATTGATCGCAGGAATGCGCTCCATCTTACCGGAAACGGATATTTTTCCAATGTATGGCCTGACAGAAGCTTTTCGCTCGACCTTCCTCGATCCGAGCCTTGTCGAGGCGAACCCTACTTCGATGGGCAGGGCCATCCCTTTCGCCGAAATTCTCGTCGTGAACGACGAAGGGGCCCTGTGCGAACCGCGAGAAGAGGGGGAACTGGTTCATTGCGGCCCATTGGTTGCTCAAGGATATTGGAGAGATGCCGAACGAACGGCAGAGCGCTTCAAGCCGGCTCCTTCGGAATCGCGATACGGGGGAACCGCCGTCTGGTCGGGTGACCGGGTAAAGATGGACGAGGACGGCCTGCTCTATTTCGTTGGCCGGCGAGACGCGATGATCAAGAGCTCGGGCAACCGGATCAGTCCGCAGGAAATCGAAAGCGTTGCTTTGGCCACAGGGCTTGTCAGCGAAGCGGTTGCGCTGGGCCTGGCCGACGAAAAGCTTGGACAATCGATCCATCTGGTGGTGCGCGGGAATGATGAAGGTTCGGACGAATTGAAGAAGCAGTTGGCGCGCGAACTCCCCAATTTCATGCAGCCTCAGGTCATCCACTGGCGTGAGGCCATGCCTTTGAACCCGAATGGCAAAATCGATCGGACTGCACTCGTCAGGGAGCTCGAAACATGAAGCCGCGCGGCCCAGTTCCTGAAGGCTTCGAACCAGTCGATGGCGAGCTGGGCGTTTCGGGGCAGAAGGCGAGCAAACTGGTCGACATCGCCGGCAGAACCCCGCTTTTCGTTTATTCGCGCTCGATGATCAGCGATCGCGTGGCGAGTCTGCGCGGAGCAATGCCCGAGCGTTTGCGGATAAATTACGCGATCAAGGCGAACAGTTTCCCGCCGTTGCTGGAGCATGTGGCGGGTCTGGTCGATGGGCTCGACATCGCCTCGGGCGGCGAACTGGAGATGGTCAGGGCGGCAGGAGTAAGTGGCGAACGCGTGAGTTTCGCAGGACCGGGCAAGCGCGACGAAGAACTGGAGGCCGCAATTTCTGCCGGCGTCACTCTCAATCTCGAAAGCGAGAACGAGGCGCACCGTGCGCTCGCTATCGGAGAGAAGTTGGGCATCCCGCCGCGTCTCGCCATCCGCGTGAATCCCGACTTCGAGCTCAAGGGATCGGGCATGAAGATGGGCGGCGGAGCAAAGCCTTTCGGAGTGGATGCCGACCGGGTTCCCGCTCTTGCGCGAGAGATTGTCGCCGCAAACTGCGTGTGGCGGGGGTTGCATATCTTCACCGGGAGCCAGGCACTGGACGCCGATGCGGTGATCGAGACACAGGCGAACACGCTAGACCTGGCCCACCGGATTGCCGGCGAAGCGGGACTTGATCTACCCAAGCTCAATATGGGAGGCGGCTTCGGCATTCCCTATTTCCACGGCGACACACCGCTGGATATCACCCGCGTCGGTGAGGCGCTGGCTGAGCGGTTCGCAAGCCTTCCGGAAACACTGGCCGGGGCGGAACTCTATATCGAACTCGGCCGCTATATCGTGGGTGAGGCGGGTGTTTACCTGACCCGGATTGTCGACCGGAAGCAGAGCCACGGCGAGACCTATCTGATCACCGATGGCGGATTGCATCACCAGCTTGCGGCTTCCGGAAATTTCGGCACGGTGGTCCGGCGCAACTATCCGCTTGCGATAGCATCGCGTTTCGACGCCGAACCGATCGAAGTCGCCAATGTCGTGGGATGCCTGTGTACTCCGCTGGACCGGCTTGCCGACAAGGCGCACCTGCCCCGCGCAGAAATAGGCGATATCGTCGCTGTGTTCTGCGCGGGAGCTTACGGCGCCAGCGCGTCTCCCTCCGCCTTCCTCGGGCAGGGACCTGCTGCGGAAATGCTGGTATAGGACGCGCTATAAACACTTTAACCATATTTGAGGGGTAAGGGTCGCACAGGAGCCCGCGCGGCAGGATCAGGACCACAAGAGCGACATATGTACGAGGATTTTTACGGTTTCAGCGAGCGGCCTTTCCAGCTCACGCCGGATCCCTCGTTCTATTTCGAAAGCGTGACGCACAAGAAGGCGCTCAGCTATCTGGGCTATGGCCTGGCTCAGGGTGAAGGCTTCATCGTCATTACCGGCGAAGTTGGCGCGGGCAAATCCACGCTTGTCGGACATCTGCGAAACCGGCTCGATTGGAACAGCGTGACCGTGGGCGAAGTGGTCACCAGCGCGCTCGGCAGCGAAGAAATGATTACGATGGCCGCGCACAGCTTCGGTCTCGAGATCGACCATAGCGACAAGGCAGGCGCGCTGTCCGCTATCGAACTGTTCCTGCAGGACGAGGCGCGGGCAGGGCGCAAGGTGCTGCTGGTCGTCGACGAGGCTCAGAACCTTACCATCGGTGCGCTTGAAGAGCTGCGCATGCTGTCGAACTTCCATCTCGGCGCGAAGCCGCTGCTCCAGATGCTTTTGCTCGGCCAACCCGAATTCAGGCAACTTCTCGCCGAATGGGACCAGCTCGAACAACTCCGTCAGCGTGTTATTGCCTCACACCATCTCGAAGCGATGCAGCCGGGGGAGATCGAGCCTTACGTGATGCACCGGCTCGAACATGTCGGCTACAAGGTCCGGCCGCGCTTCGAAGGCGACGTCTGGAAGCGCATTCACCGCGAAAGTCGCGGAATCCCGCGCCTGATCAATCGTATCATGTCGCGCGTTCTGATGAAGGGCGCGATGCAACAGCGCGAAATTATCGACTTGCCGCTTGTCGATACGGTGATCGATGAGATCAATGGGAAGGTGCCAGAGGAGGCTCCGATGGGAGATTATACCCCGCAGCACGAAAAGCCTTCTTCGCGGAAGGCGGAGGAGTTCGGGACCGATTCCGGACCACCGCAAGCGCCTGAACAGCTCAATGGAGGTGAAACCTTGCCCCAATCCGAAAATTCCGCGCTCATGGACGCGCAGATCGAGGCGATCGAACAGGCATTCGCCGAACGGGATCAGGCGATCGCTTCGGTTCGCAAGGAGATTTCCAGCCTTTCGCAGCAGGCCTCGCAATCGCCAGAAGATGGCGACACGCTTCAGCGCCTCGCGGCAATCGAGGCGCGGCTCGACGAACAGGAGCGCTCGCTGCGCCACGTGCTGACGATGATGATCGATTATTTCGAGAACAGCGCTACGCGCAGCGCGGCCTGATCACTCCACCCCGTGGCCGCGTGCCATGTATTCAGCGCTCTGCATTTCCTTGAGGCGGCTGACCGTTCTCTCGAATTCGAACGCTCCATCCCCCGCGACATAGAGATCTTCGGGCTCTGCCGCGGCCGTGACGAACAGTTTCACGCTGTTCTCGTACAGCGCGTCGATCAACTTGGTGAAACGAATCGCCTCGTTGCGGTTCTCGGGTGAAAGGCGCGGTATGCCGACCACGATGACCGTGTGATAGGCATGCGCGATTGCCAGATAATCTGCGGCACCGCGATTTTCCCCGCATAGCCGCTTGAAGCTGAATACGCCTACGCCCTTGAGGCTCTTGGGAACATGCAGCGTGCGTCCACCACCAAGATCGAGCTGCCCGCTGGGGACATGCTCGGCATCCTCGGGCTTGTAGTCGGTTAACCGAAAGAAAGCCTCGCGAACCTGAGCCGTGGCTTCGTCTCCCAGCGGTGTGTGCCAAGTGTCGATATCGCCGAGGCGGTCGAGCCGGTAATCGGTAGGCCCATTGAGCGGCATCACGTCCATCTCCGCCTGGACGAGTTCGATGAATGGCAGGAAGAGCGAACGGTTGAGGCCATCCTTGTAAAGGTCGGATGGTGGACGATTGCTGGTGGTGACAACCGCTACGCCCTCATCGCAGATCAGGGCAGTGAACAGGCGGGCCATGATCGCGGCATCGGCGGTATTGTTCACTACCATTTCATCGAATGCGAGACAGCGGATATCACGCGCAAGCTGCGCCGCGACCGGAGCTATCGGATCGCCTGCTTCCTTCTTTCGCTCCTCTCGGATTAGTCGGTCGACTTCCAGCATGAACTCATGGAAATGGACCCGGCGTTTTTCCTCGATAGAGAGAGTTTCGACGAAGAGATCCATCAGCATGGATTTGCCGCGCCCCACGCCGCCCCACATATACACGCCTTGCGGACGCGTCTTCTTCGGGCGGAAAAGCTGGCTCAGGATGCCACCGGAGGTTTCTGCCTCCAGGTCCTTCTGCAATCGGTCCAGCCGTTCTGCGGCCCTGCGCTGATCGGGGTCGCTACGAAGCTCTCCCGCCGCGACCAGCTTCTCGTACCGCGCGAGCATGCCGGTCATTTCGGGCGCATCTTCTTCACGATACCCGAGAACGAGGCGACGACGTTGCTCTCCTGCTCGACCGTCCCGCGCACGAAGACGAGGCCGCGGGTTTCACGGACGATCTCGGTCACGGCGTCGAGTGGACGATCGGGCTGGCCCGCTCCGGTAAACTGCGTCGAAAGCTCCAGCGTTACCGACGGCCCGGCATTGCCGCTGCCTAGCGTGTGCATGGTCGTGAACAGCGAGATGTCGATCAGCGACAGCGTGACCGCGCCGTGGATAATGCCTTGCAGGTTTTCGTGACGACGCTCGGGAAACATTCGCAGCCGGGCATGACGTCCGTCCTCATCCAGACGCGTGATGAGCTTCCCCATCACCGCGCCGTTGAACAGTGTTTCGTCTTTCAGGTTCCAATGACGCCAGCCCGGATTGTCCGGGTCTGGACCATGCTCGAATACGTCGTCGGTCAGCACGTCAGATCGCGCGTTCGACCATCATCTTCTTGGTTTCGGCGATGGCCTTTGCCGGGCTGAGGCCCTTGGGGCAGACATTCGCGCAGTTCATGATGGTGTGGCAGCGGTAGAGACGGAAAGGGTCCTCGAGCTGGTCGAGACGCTCACCGGTCATCTCGTCACGACTGTCGGCAAGCCAGCGATAGGCCTGGAGCAGGATTGCCGGGCCGAGGAACTTGTCGCTGTTCCACCAATAGCTCGGGCAAGCGGTCGAACAGCAGGCGCACAGGATGCACTCGTAGAGGCCATCGAGCTTTTCGCGCTGTTCGGGCGACTGGAGACGCTCCTTGCCGCTCGGCGTGGTGGAGACGGTCTGCAGCCAGGGACGGATGCTGGCGTATTGCGCGTAGAAATGCGTGAAATCGGGGACGAGATCCTTGATCACTTCCATGTGAGGAAGCGGGGTAATGCGGATTTCACCCTTCAGATCTTCGATCGCGGTCGTGCAGGCAAGGCCGTTCTTGCCGTTCATGTTCATGGAACACGATCCGCAAATACCCTCGCGGCAGGAGCGGCGGAACGTCAGCGTAGGATCGATTTCGTTCTTGATCTTGAACAGCGCATCGAGAACCATCGGGCCGCAGGCGTCCAGATCGATCTCGAACGTGTCGTAGCGCGGATTTTCACCCGTATCCGGATCGTAGCGATAGATCTTGAATTTCTTCACTCGGCCCGCACCGTCCGACTTGTGAGTACGGCCCTTGCCGTTGATCTTGGAGTTCTTCGGGAGAGTGAAGGTCGCCATTGAATTTATCGATCCTGTCTGCGTGTGCGTTCTCTCTAGTGATTGATACGCATGGCGCAAGGGGCGCAGCGAGGAATAGCCGGTCTTGCAGCGTCATGGCCGACCTGTCACGGAGCTGCGTGATGAAGGTGGCGATCTACGATCTCGACAAGACGCTAGTGCGGCGAGCAACATTTACGCCGTTCCTTCTTTTTGCCGCGCAAAGGCTGGCACCCGTGCGCGTGCTGCTCTTTCCTGTATGGATCGCGATGATGATCGGATACCGGATAGGCCTCTATGATCGCACCAGGCTGAAGACCATGGGCATGCACTTGATGCTTGGCCGGCAGCCGGTCGAAGCTCTGGAACGGGCGGGGCGGGAATTCGCGACCCATCATCTCCGCAAATGCGGATGGGTGGAGGGTGTGATTGCCATGCTCGAGACCGATCGAAAGGAAGGCGCACACCTCGTCATCGCGACGGCAGCTTTCGAATTCTATGCTCGCGGCTTTGCCGAGAAGCTGGGCATTGAAGATGTTATCGCGACGGGATGGGATGGCGAAAAGATTCCGGGCGGAAACTGCTACGGCGATGAAAAGCGCAAGCGAGTTGCGCTCTGGCTCGACGACAAGCCCGCAGGGCGGAAAACGCGGTTCGTCAGCGACAGCTTTGCCGACGCTCCGCTCTTGCAGGAGGCCGATGATCCGGTCTTCGTCACGCAAAGTGCCAGCAAACGCAAACGCGCGGAAACGAACGGGTGGCGCGTTATCGGCTGGAGCGACTAACGCGGGATCAGGTAGTCTTTTCACCTTCAGGAATATTCGCAACCACGGTGCGCAACGTGACGATCGCCATCATCCCCATCACGAAATAGCCCACCAGAGCGCCGATGACGAGTGACCAGGCTATGCCTTGCTCGGCATAGTGCTGGGCCAGAAAAAGGATCGCAATCGCGGCCGTCGCCACTGTGACGAAACGCGCGACGAGTGACATGCGCGCGCGTCCGGTCGCATGCAGGACAGGCTCGAAAGCCACCCCGGCAAGCTCGATGCTGGAAACGATCACCAGTGGAAGCAGGATAGTGTAGCCATTCCGGAATTCTTCGCCGCCCAGAAGGGCGAGCAGGTGTCCCCCAACCGCCGCCACCATAACCACGACCATGGCTCCGCCAATAGCTGCCAACCGCGTGGTCTGCGAGGCGAGCGCGCGAAATTCCTGCGCCGCCGACGAGACGCTAGCACGTGCGATCTGCGCATAGGCTGCGCGGCTGAGCAAGCTCGAAAGCTTGGCCAGACCCTGCGCCAGTTGATGGGCCAGGCGATAGACCCCTGCAGCGCTCGTTCCGACCAGATAACCCACTGCAAGCAGCGGCCCGTGCTTGAATATCGCTTCGAGCGTGGCGCTGAGATAAGTTATGCCGAAGAAGCGAACCAGTCCGGGATTTTCGTGCCGGGCCTGGAACGCTTGAGGCAGGTATTTCAGGCGGATCGCCTTGGGACTGAGCCTGCGCGCAACAATCCAGTAAACTGCCGCTTCGAGCAGGTCGATTACCGCCCAGGCGACGAGGAACAACAAAACACTAGGGCCGGTGAATGCAATCACCGCCGCAGCGATCAGCCTGCCCGCAGGTACCAGCGCTTCGACATAGACGGCGACATCGAAGCGATCGAGTGCTCTCACGATCCCCGTAGGCGCGGATACGAGTGCCCAGAGCGCTGCTACGTTGAACCAGAAAGCGGTGTCGATAAATCGGGGATTGAGATCGAGTTCGGCAGCAAAATGGTAAAAGGCGACATAGGCGATTACGCAACCGAACACCGCGCCAATTACATCGAGGATGAAAGCCATCATGCTGAGCCTGCCGAATCCGGCCCAATCTTGGCTGTGTATGTGCTGCACGCCGAAACGGACTACTGTTTGCCAGCTCTGAAAGCCCGCAATCGCTATCAACGCCTGCGAAGTTCCAAAGATGAGGGCGAAGTGTCCGAAATCTTTGAGACCGAGAGAACGGGTGAGTATCGCGAGATATATCAGCGAACAGACGGCTCCAAAGCCCTTGCCGCCGATAAGCCAAGCGACATTGGTCAACATTCGGGCCAGCAGCGGGCGGGATGCACCTTGATGAGCGGCGGTTTCTTCCATGAAGTGCGCGCTTTGAACGAGCGCTCGGCAAGGCGCAAGCTGGCATGCGGCAATGGACACAACAGGAGCGTTGCGGCGCCTGTAGACTGCGCTTAAAGCGCGGCGCATGATTGAACACGCTATCCTTCTGAGCGCGGGCCAGGGCTCGCGCTTGCTGCCACTTACTGCCGAGCGACCCAAGTGCCTGATTGAGTTCTCGGGCAAGACCCTGATCGAATGGCAGGTCGAGATGCTAGCGCGCGCCGGGATCAAACGGATCGACGTCGTGACCGGCTTCATGACCGACATGGTTGAAGATCTGCTGGAGAAAGTCGGAGATCCGCGCGTCGAGATCACTTGTCATTTCAATCCGTTCTTTAAGGTGGCCGATAACCTCGGTTCCTGCTGGATCGTGCGCGAGGAGATGAAAGGCGACTTCGTGATCCTCAACGGCGATACTCTGGTATCCGAAGAGATCGTAAATCGCGTTCTGGAAGGGTCCGACTGGCCTATCGCCGTTTCCGTAGACATTAAAGATGCCTACGACAGTGACGATATGAAAGTCAGCCGCGGTGAGAATGGACGCCTGGCCCGCATCGGCAAGACATTGACGGCTGAGGTGACCAATGCTGAATCGATCGGTTTCCTCGCCTTTCGAGGCGAGGGAGCCGAACTTTTCCGCGAAACCGTGCGTCAGACCATGCGCACGCCAGACGGGGTCAATCACTGGTATTTGAAAGTGATCGACATGATCGCCGACACCGGCAAGGTCGGTACCAAGTCGATTGAAGGACTCGAGTGGGCCGAGGTCGATTTCCTGAACGACATCGAAATCGCTACTGCCTTGACCGACCGTTGGAGCCTAGCTGTACGATAACCGTCTCCGCGAGATCGGCCGCGCTTTTCAACAAGTTTCCCGAGCTTTGTTCGAGGCCGGCATATGTGTCACGCAGCGATTTTGCTTGAAGATCATAGAACCGGCTGAATTGCGCGATTGCATCGTCTGCTGCGGCGACAAAGTCGGCGTCAGGTGACAACACTTCGCCGAATTGCCACATCCGGTAATTCGGATCGTCCCGCCAATCGGTGTCGTTCGCGTCGACGAAGACGCATGGGCGAGGCTGAATAATGAATTCGTAAACTTGGCTACTGACGTCGCCGATATAGACGTCGGCCGATCTCGTGTAGGTCATGTCATTCGAGCGGTCGGATCCCATGTCGACTAGTATGTTTTCTCCGCTGCGTGAATTCCAATCAGCGACTTCGGAGGGAGTCATAGTCGATTTCAGCCTGACATGAGGCGCAATCACAAGATTGTACCTATCGGTACTACCGAATTGGCGGATCATTGGCTCCGCCACTTGATGAAATGTGCCTAGTTCCCGGGAGAAGTGGGGATTGTAGAGCACAATCGGAAGTTCATTCGCGAACAGCTTGGGAGGTGGAGGCAGCGCGCGAGTGACGGCAATCTTGATTCCGCCAATCGCCGCAACGCGGCTTTCATCCTGCAGGCCTGCCTCGATTATTCTCTGACGGTCCTTCTCGCCAGCGGTGAAAACGAAATCGAACAACCCGAGGCGCGGCTCAAAGCCTTTCTCCCGATCGCCAGCACCATGCAGTATGTGAAGGAAGGGAGGGCAGCGGCCAGGCAGGCGCTTCAAGATCGTGCTCGTCCGTTCAGCCGAAAGCAGGGCGTCAGCAGAGCGCAGCTCGTTTCGCCACTTCCAAAGGCGAGCAATTTTCTTGGGCAGTTTCGACCCGACAGGTCCGAGAGACATAACCGATATGTCTGGCGCATCGATGGCGAGCCGATTGGCCAGTTGTAACACAACTTTCCGTTCATCGTCATCGGCAACGAAGATCCGGCAGTCGATCATATTGCGCCGGGAAAGCTCGAGAGCGAGAGGTATTATATGTAGAAGCTGATGCCGCCCGCCAATTGCGATCACATTCAGGCGCACGGATTCTGACCCCATTGAAATTCACCTGGCCATGAGAGCGGAGAGCTTTTCGATCAGGCTGTCTCGGGTAGCCGCATCGAGTTCTTGAGAAGCGCCCAGATCGGGAAATTTCGGCCACCCGAGGTCCGGGAATTCGAGACCCGCGAATTCCCGGATACCCTCATAACGCGGAATGACGTGAAAATGGACATTGGGATCCACCATCATCAGCATCAGGTAATTGATCTTCTCGTAGTCGACGAATGTGCGAAGTGCGCTTTCAATCGCTTTGGTCGCGGCAGCCAGTTCGGCATGTGCTGGGGCGGGCAGGGCCGAAAAATCGATGGCATCTGATTTGGCCGCCAGGACGAGACTGCCGAGTGTAGGCTGGGTCGGGCGAAGCAGGATTACCCAATGCTCCAGCTCGTGCAGCAGGGTCGTGGGAAAGCCGAACTTTTCGATAGTTGCGTTCATGCGCCGTCCTCCGCCAGCCAGCTGGTGAGCTGCGCACCTTTTTTCGCGCGCGCAATCTCTGCCTGCACCAGCTGTACGATATGCACGAGAAGCGAGATAACAGTCCACCATGCAACTGCAATGATCCCGAGATCGGGCCGACCGAACAGCAATGAGACGAAGAGGATGATCATGTTCGGATTACGCCGGGCGGTGAACAGCCGGAACCGGCTGTCGAAGCGCCGCCAGACATGAATGTGCATCCCGCCATTGCGGGCGATGAATGCCCCTTCGATCAGTCGCTGGACGACGTAGCCTCCCTGAATCGCGCCCTGGACCAACCAGAAGGTCGTTACATCGAGTTCGAGGCCCCAATAGACCAGTCCGGTCGCCCAGAACCACCACCAGAAGGGCGGGTGAACAAGGTCAATACCGTGGTCGAAGACATTGCCCCACCAACTGGATGTGATGGTACAGCGGGCCAGCTTGCCGTCGACCGTATCGAGCACCATGAAAGCCAGGCCCATCGCCATGCCTGCCCAGTATTGCCCAAGGGCGAAAGCCACTGTTGCTGCTACGCACAGAACTGCCCCGATTGCAGTGACCATATTTGGAGTCATTCCGATCTTTGCCGCAAAGCGGGTTAGCACCAGCGCCCATTCCGGCCACAAATACTTGGTCAGAACATCGGTGACGCCTTTGTAAGCGCCGAAATAGCTTGCGCGTTCGATGGCACGAACGGTGGCTGGCTCCAGTTTGGTAAGAAACGGCGTTTCACGTTTACGGAGCTGCTTGTTCTCGATGGTTGGGCCGTCTTCATAGCGCAGGAAAAGAAGGCCCGAGCTTGCTGGTGCTGCGGTCTGGTGGGCCATGGCGCTCCGAAGGGTATCGACCTCTTTCACGGAAGTTGCATGAGCCAAGGCAGGTATGCCATCGATTGTCAGGACGAGGCCCGGCGTGGCCGCAACATGGCGGACCCAGGCCGGGTCGGCTACATAGCTTGAGTTGACCAGTAGAACGGCGTCGGCGGTCGCACCGTCATACCCGTTTGCCGCACCGATCCTGCGATGGCGCTCCTGCATTGTCAGGCCCCACAGGCGAGTGGGATTGCTTCCGACTGTCTCGATCACGGGTCTGGGCGGTGTAATGCTCATACGATACCGATTAATGTGCCAGTGCGTGCACGGCAATGGGAGGCAATTCCAGACAGCTGAAACTTGGACTTGGCACTGTCCGGGGACATTGCACGCGGCTAGAGAGCAGCAATGATTGCCCGAAAAGATTCTCCCGCTGCATTGGTTCTGGCCGGCACGCGGCCTGGCGGCGATCCTTTTGTGCGGTCGCTTGGTGTCGAACACAAGGGGCTGATCGATCTTGCCGGCACGACATTGCTGGAACGGGTTGTATCGGCCCTCCGCGACGCAGGGATCGAGCGCATTGCTGTCAGCTGTGACGTCGGGCCTGTCGCCGATCTGGCGCGAGCTCTGGATACAGAGGTTTTGTACGCTGGATCGGGACCGAGCGAGAGCGTTGGCTCAGCATTCGACACGCTTGGTGCGCCGCTGCTTTTGACCACCTGCGATCATGCCCTTTTGCGGCCCGAATGGGTAAGGGAACTTATCGAGAAGACACCTGATGTCGCCGATCTTTCGGTGATGATGGCGGAACGTTCGGTTGTCGAGCGGGCTTTGCCGTCGGCTAGGCGCACATATATTCGGTTCTCCGACGGCGAATGGTCTGGATGCAATCTCTTCTATCTTCGGACTGCGGACGCCAGCAAGGCGATCGACGTCTGGGCGAAAGTCGAGGCCGATCGCAAAAGGCCCTGGTTGATTGCCGCCCGGCTCGGCGTGCCCACTCTATTCCAGATGCTTTTGCGGAGGCTGAGCTTGTCAGAGGGCCTTGCGAGGCTCGGTAGCAGGATTGGGATCCGGGCATCACTCGTTGCTGCGAGCGATGGCCTTGCTGCAGTTGACATAGACAAACTCGAAGATCTGGTGGCAGTTCAGGAAATTCTGCGGCAACGGAAATCCGCTACTACCGGAGAATCTATTTAGCGTCACGCTTTGGGAGCAACCCCTCCGACTTCAGTCGGATACTGGCTTCAGCCATAGACTCGCATAATAGCAGGTATCCTCGGGAAAGTGAGACCGCCTGAAGGGCGTGAAGTCTCACTTTCCCGAGGATACCTG
>NZ_JBSXNU010000040.1:0-24613 GCF_056857815.1 Qipengyuania sp. B-5
AACCCACCGGTGGGGCCGAAAATGAACGGAAATCACCACCAGGCGCCAGCGATCAGCCGGTCAGGCCGCCATGCTGTGCACCGGATGACCAATCCGCCTTAACGCACCAGCAAAACCATGGTTGTTGCGGGTGTCCAGCTACCATGATTCAGTCCGATTCGAGATGCAAGCGCGAACCGGCGCATCGCACAGTTTTCGTCTGACCTACCCACAATCGGATTGGCAGCGACCGAATGGCTGCAACCTGAGCGACCTTTCAATGAACCAATTCGAGGACAGCAACCTGGGGCCTTTTCGAAACGCTAAACAGAACAGCTAGGCGGCGTTTTGCTCGGCCTCCGCTCGATGCTGGGCTTGGGTCTTCGTCAGCGTCGGTCATATCAGTAAAAAAAGGGCGGCTCAAAGAGCCGCCCTTGATAGGTGAGAACTCGTCGGGTTTCCCCCTCAGAGCCCTTCGGGTCGCACAGCATTTCTACCACCACGATGTTTCAATGAATTGTAGGGTTGCGCCATAATCATAGGTGGAGGTTATTTTCCGCGCAACATTACGAAGTCATCGGGGCACTCGTTCGGCCCAGACAGTGTGCGCTGCGGTCCGAAGTTCGAATTTTCGGTTCAAACCCTTAAGCCTCGCTGTGCTTCAGTGGCGGTGCAATACGAAAATCTGAATCGGCTGCTATTTGCCTCCTTAATCGAAAAGATGCATTCCAGGTGGAGGCGGAGGGGGATTGCTAGACCCTCGGCGTTTCGCATCGGCGACAGTCAAACCGGCGATGATTTGATCGTCCGAAAGTGGTTTGTGCAGACACCCGATGGCGAGATTTTCGATTGCCGCACCCGGGCAGTTACCCGTGGCGAATACTACCGCAACTCCCATGGCATTCAGCTTTTTAGCGACGCTGACGCCACTATCGCCTCCGGCAAGACGCATATCCACCAGGGCGAGTTCTGGATTATGTCGAGCCGCCGCGAATAGCGCCGATGCTTCGTCATCCGCTATCTCCACGACATCGTAACCATTCTCTTCCAACACAGCCTCAATGCTCATCGCAATCAGGGCCTCATCTTCAACAATCAGAATTTTCATGATTTAGAAGTGCCTGCAGGGGCCTCTCATTTAAGTGGCATAACCAATGTGACTTCAGTGCCGCCTTGGCCGCTCTTCTCAGATAACGTGGCTCTAATCTGCTTACTCAAGGCGCGGATAATCTTGGTGCCGAGGCCTGTTTGACTAGAACTTTTCTCGGCTTGGGGGATCCCCACGCCGTCATCGTAAATCCTCACGGTTATCGCGCTATCATCAGAATTCAGATCGACACCGACGGTTCCTTTCTCCTTTTCCGAGAAGGCATACTTCAAGCTGTTGGTTAACAGTTCGGCAACAACCAATGCTAGTGGCACAGCACGGTCAATGCCGAGGGAAATTCCGTGCTGCAGATCGAGCTTTGCCGAAATTTGGTCCCGGATAGACAAGGACCGGATCGTAGCAGTAACGAGCTCCTCCAGAAATTCGGCGACATCGACCAGTGAGTGCTCGCCATTCATGTAGAGCCGTTGGTGAATCGCCGCGACTACCGCAATGCGATTTCGCGCATCGAGGAGTGCAGCTTTCAAATTGTCCTCCCTCACCTCTTTTGCCTGCAGTTGCAGCAAGGCAGTCACAACCTGCAGGCTGTTTTTGACGCGGTGGTTAACTTCCTGGAGTAGAACTTCGCGGCTGGCTAGAGCCTTCTCCAGCTCTTCGCCGCGTTCAACTAGAGCACGCTTAAGCGTGTTCTCATGGGTGATGTCACGGATGGCTGCGAAGAAAATTCGCTCGTCATCCTGCCGCAAAAGCTGAAGATGCACCGAGACATCGTATAGACTGCCATCCTTGCGTTGATGAACAGTCTCGAAAACGAGATCCCCGCTATCGCTTTCCAGAAGTGGTCGCACTTTCTCGCGAAACTGGGCTTCGCTGAGCTCGGGTTTGAGATCCCAGGGGGTCAGATTTCGGAGTTCCTCGAGAGTGTAACCCAGATTCTCACGCGCCCCTCTGTTGACGAGAAGAAAGGCAAAATCTGTGACCGAGAATATGTAAATTTCGCTCGCAGCGTCCTCAACGATAAGTCCGAGTTGGCTCGCAGTCATGGGCAGTGTTTCGCGAAGGGGCATCGTATAATCTCCTACCCGATGATGGAGCGGTGTCGGATACCCCGCACTACCTACGTCTTCGAATATCAGGGTTGTTGAAACATTGGCCCATTGCAATTCTTGAGTTGAAACATTCGATCTTTCAAGCCCTCGCGTCAATGAAGACGTTCGCCGCGCCTTCCAAAACGAACACCCAAATCACGACGCACGCAATCCAGCCCAAATTGAATAGTGCCAATGCCGTCCAGACTGCTGCCGGCGTCGCCCTCCGTCGCCCCGGCCCCCTCACCATCTGACCGGGTTTCTCGCCGCGAAAAAGACGTGCAACATCGGGGAGGTGGAGAAGGAGCCACATTCCCGCGGCCAGACTGACGACGGCAAAAAATGCAATGAGAGCAGGGAGGAACCACAAGGGCATAGATCAACTCCTATTGAACCGGATCAGACGGCTGAACTGGACCGACAGACGCATGGCTGGCGAAATTTATCAGACGATGTGCTGTATCGACATTTTGGCAGAGGACGCGGCGCCGAAGTGCTCCACGACCGAATAGGCTACGGACAGAGTTCGGACCGAGGCCGGAAGTATTGCAAGTAGCAGGGTCTTTAGCTTTCATCGAAGAGATTCCTTTTCTTCGGTCCTCGCCAACTGAGCGTCTTCCTCATCATCGATCAGGATGCGGTTGGCTGCACCGTCGAGATCTTCGAATTGGCCGTCACGCATGGCCCAGAAAAACAGGACCAGACCTGCACCGCCTAGAAAAAGAGCGACCGGTATGAGAAATACGAGAACGTTCATGGCGCGTTTCCGACCCGGGCGAGGCGCAGGGAATTGCCAACCACCACCAGAGAGCTGAGCGACATGGCGATGGCCGCGATCAAGGGCGTCGCCAAGCCAGCGAGCGCCAGCGGCACGGCTAGGACATTGTAACCAATGGCAAAGCCGAAGTTTTGGCGCACGATCCGCATTGTTCGGCGTGCAACAGCAACAGCGAGTGCGACCGTTATAAGTGTTCGGCCCAAAAAGACCGCATCAGCAGCTTGCTGACTTACGTCGCTCGCACTGCCGGGCGCTATTGATGCGTGGGCAGCGGCGAGTGCGGGGCCATCGTTAATCCCATCGCCGACCATCAAAGGGCGATGACCTTGCGCTTTCAGCGACTCCAGCAGTGCTAGCTTGTTTTCGGGGCGCATCTCGGAATCGCCCTTGATATTTAAGGCACGCGCAAGAGCTCCAACGGGTGCTTGCCGATCGCCAGAAATAATTCGGCTTTCGACACCGAGAGCTTGAAGAACGGAGAGAGTTTCCGCGACATCAGGGCGTTCCGGGTCCAAAAATGGGATGGCGACCAAGCTTTCCCCGATCCGAAGGGTGGTGGACAATCCCTCGCCAGCGGTGGCGGTCCGCTCCAGGGCGACAGGAATTCCGGACCAATCTCCCTTGATGCCCTCCCCGCCCGCTTCGGATAGCAAGCCAACCGCAGCGGACCGGATCCCCGCTCCCTCAAGGGCGGTTGCCAGTCCCTTGCTCAGGGGATGCCGGCTGGCCTGGGCCAACGCCAGGGCGACGGATTTTTGTTCGCTCGACAAGCGATCGATCTGCGGCACCGGTTCTCCCATCGTGAGCGTGCCAGTTTTATCGAATAAGGCCGTATCCACCTCGGCGAGCCGTTCGAGCGCGCTGCCGTCTTTGACGAGTAGGCCGCGTTTCGCCAAGGCTCCCGATGCTACCACCTGTGCCGCTGGGACTGCCAACCCCATGGCACAGGGGCAGGTAATGATGAGCACGGCTATCGCGATTACCAGGGACTGGTGCAGACCGACCCCTGCGATCATCCATCCAAGGAAGGCCATCAAAGCGAGGGTATGGACCGCTGGCGCATAAAGCCGCGAAGCGCGATCGGCTATACGAACATAATGACTTCGCGACTGTCCAGCCTCATCCATCAACCGCGCGATTTCGGCTATAGCCGTATCTGAGGAAGCGGCAGTGACGCGCACGCGAATGGGATTGGACAAGTTTATCGCCCCGGCAAACACGAGGTCCTTATGTCCCACGGATTGAGGCGTGCTTTCGCCTGTCAGCATCGCATTGTCGATCGAACTCCGACCGTCTTCAATCACTCCGTCAGCCGCGAGAGCCTCGCCAGCCGCGACCAGCATCAACATATCGGGCTGGAGATCTGCCGCCGCTACCCTCGTTGTCGATCCGTCCTCAGCCAAGATCCTAGCTGACTTGCCCATGCGGGATAGCAGGGCACCGATACCCGCACGGGTCTTGTTTCGCATTGTCGCATCGAGTGCGCGTCCGGCTAAAAGGAAGAACAGCAGCATGACTGCACTATCGAAATAGGCGTGTTGGCCTCCAGTCGCCGTTTCGTATACGCTCAAGCCGGTCGCGAGCAGGACTCCGATGGAGATCGGCACATCCATGTTCGTCCGGCGATGCCGCAGAGCCATTGCCGCGCTCGAAAAGAACGGACGCCCGGCATAGGCAACCACCGGCAATGCGATCAGCGCAGAGAGCCAGTGGAACAACTCGCGCGTGACGCCGCCTGCTCCGGACCAGACACTAACGGACAACAGCATGATGTTCATCATGCCGAACCCCGCGACGGCAAGCGAACGCAGGAGCATGCGACTCTCAACATCATCCTGTCCGAGCGGATTGGTTTCCGCGGCCTGACCTTCGAAACCTAGTTTTCCGATGGCATGAACCAAGGCATCCGCGTCCAGCGATCGGTCATGCCGGACAGCGACCCGTTTCGCGGAGAAATTCACGCGCACCGCGTCGACACCATCAACCTTCTGCAAACCTCGCTCGATCTTGGCGATGCAACCTGCGCACCGCATACCTGGGACAGTGAAGCGGCTGTCTGTGAGCTGGATGGGTTCGTCCGCTGCAAGGTTCATCCGGACATTCACTGCAAATGCTCTTCCACCGACCAGGTCAGCCTATCGGGTGAAGTGATGGTCAGCCGCACAATCCAGCGCCCGGCCTTTAGTGGCTCTAGTGAAACGTGATTTCCGGGTGTCGCCTCGATAAAGCCAAGTTGCATCGTTTCCGGCTTACCGAGCGGCCGGCGAGCGACTGCATTCACGGAGGAGCCATCAGGCACCGAGGTTGTTTCGACCACGAGGTGGTGGTTGTCGCTGCGCGACATTTTCGCGGTCCATCCCAGTGCTTCCTGACGTTCGGCAGCTTCAAGCCAGTCGTTGAACTCCTGACTAGCGACGTAGGAGTTCTGGACTACGACCCCTCCAAAGCCGCGGACGGCCAGCGTGGCCATGAACAGGTTAACCGCAATGATGACGGCGAAGCCGGACACAATGATCACGGCCATGTGCTTGCCAGTGAATTCGCCCTTCATTCGCTTCCTTCCGGCGTATCGAAGCGCGCTTCGGTTACAACGCTCTCTCGCTGTTCGTCGCGCGATGTCACACGGAAGCTGAATTCCTGCGTATCCGCGCCTTCCGGCACAATGACATATGCGCGAACTGCGAGCACCTGGTCTGCCGGCACCGTTTTTATCTGCATGCGTCCAGCCGCCTCGCGACCGATGGTGTCTGTCCACATCACCGCCCCTGGAAGACCCTGAAGCTCTATCTCCATCTCGCGCGGCCGGCTCTCCATATTGCGCAGCTTGAGAGTATAGGAATTGCGCACCGAGCCATCGCTCATCAGGATATAAGGCGGATTGCGGTCGGGCGTGACCGACAGGCCCACGTGGCTACGCACGCCTAGAGCGAACAGCATGGCAAGACCGATGCTGCCCCAGATGAGGAAATAGGCGATGGTCCTTGGTCGCAGCAGGGCTTTCCACGGCGGCCGTGTCGCTTCCCCGTTCGCTTCCTTCTCACAATCCTCGAGCGTCGCGTAGTCGATCAAGCCGCGCGGGCGCCCCACTTCCGCCATGACCTTGTCACAGGCATCGATGCACAGGGCACAGGTGATGCAGCCGACTTGAGGGCCTTCTCGAATGTCGATCCCCGTTGGACAGACGGCCACGCACTGCAGGCAGTCGATACAGTCCCCGAATTTCTCAGGATCCTTTTTAGCCTTCTTGACGCTGCCGCGCGGTTCACCGCGCCAGTCCTTGTAGGTCACGAGCAGCGACTTCTCGTCCATCATAGCCGTCTGGATTCGGGGCCAGGGGCACATGTAGATGCACACCTGTTCGCGCATGAAACCGCCGAGTGTGAATGTGGTGAGTGTAAGGATGGCCACCGTGATGTAAGCGGCAGAAGCAGCCTCCCCCGCCCAAAAATCGCGCACGAGGGTCGGCGCATCGGCGAAATACATGATCCACGCGCCGCCAGTCCAGAAAGCGATGACGAGGTATATTGAGTATTTGAAGGTCCGCTTTGCTATTTTCTTGGGGCCAAGCGGCGCCGCGTCCAACTTGATGCGCGCATTGCGGTCTCCATCGACGAAGCGGTCGACATGCTGGAACAAGTCGGTCCAGACCGTCTGCGGGCAAGCATAGCCGCACCACGCCCTGCCAACCGCGCTTGTCACCAGGAAGAGGCCCAGCGCGGCCATGATAAGCAAACCAGCAACGTAGTAGAATTCGTGCGGCCAGATCTCGATGCCGAACATGTAAAACCGACGATTGGCGAGATCGACGAGCACGGCCTGATCTGGTGCGTATGGTCCGCGATCCCAGCGAATCCACGGCGTGCCGTAATAGATCGCAAGCGTCACGAACATGACAAACCATTTGAAGCGGCGAAAGGGACCGTCGATGCGCTTGTTGTGCACCTTGGTTCGCTTCTCGAACAACTTGGTCGGTAGTTGCTGCCTGGGCGGCTCGTGTGGCTCGTGCCGAAGCGTGGTGGCTTCCGGCTCGGCTACGGCACCGGAAACCGGCTCGTTGGTCTTCGCGCGCCCGTCCTCTACTACGACCGACCAGTCGCGGTTCTCGCCTTCCCGGCGAGGACGTGCGCTCGAAGCGCGGCCGGGATCACGGTTCTTCATCAACCTCCACCGTGGGATCATCGGCGACTTCGGCGAATTCCTCGCCGCCGCCGAGCGACCAGACATAGGCCGAGAGCATCTTGATCGTGACCGGATCGAGGCGACCGCTCCAATGCGGCATCCGGCCCATCTTGGGGTTCAGGATCTGCTGGCGAATCTGTTCGCGTGAACTACCGTAAAGCCAGATTGCATCGTTCAGGCGCGGCGCACCGAGTTCGCGGTTACCTTCGCCGGTAAGGCCGTGACAGACTGAGCAGTTATCTTCATAGGTTTGCGCACCGAGCGCGTTTCGAGATCCTTTACCGCTTAGCGAAAGCGTATGATCCACGAGCGCGTTGAGCTGAGCAGCTTCGAACGCGCCTTCGAACGGCGGCATGACGCTGGCTCTGGTGTCATCAACGCCCGGAGAGCGAATGCCATTCACCAGCGTATATTCGATCGCCTTGAGATCACCGCCCCATAGCCAATCATCGTCGTTGAGGTTGGGATAGCCCAGCGTCTGGCTTCCTGCGGCACCCGAGCCGTGGCACTGTGAGCAGTGAACTTGAAATGCCGATCTGCCGCCAGCCACTGCCTGAGCGAACAAGCCGCTATTCTCAGGGAGGCGTTCAATCGGAATTCGCGACAATTCCTCTCGCACAGTAACGCGCGCCTGATCGACGGCACTCATTTCTTTGGCCAGCTCGCCGCGGCTACTCCAGCCGAGCACGCCTTCAGTTGCCTTGTCCACGAGTGGCCATGCCGGGTAGAGGATCACATACACTATGCCCCAGACGATGGTCAGATATAGCGTCCAGAGCCACCACCTCGGCATCGGGGTGTCGAGCTCCTCGATTCCGTCCCATTCGTGACCGACGGTTTCGGTGCCAGTGGGCTCGTCGATGCGCTTATTCACCATCGTCGCGCCTCTTGATCTCATCTTCTTTGAAAATGGAACGTGCTGCCTCCTGACTGTGCTCCTTTGCGCCTGGTCGAAACACCCACAGACACAGCCCCAAGAAGAGCACAAGAAGCGCTATCAAGCCGTAGCTGTCAGCAAAGTGCCGTAACTGATCGTAGAGGCTCATCGGCCCTTCTCCTCTGCAAGCCGCTCCTGAGCTGCCGCACTGTCGACATCGACCAATGTTCCGAGCATCTGTAGATAGGCGACGAGCGCATCCATCTCGGTCACCCTGCTCGGATCACCGTCGAAATCGCGGACCTGCGCTTTGGGATAACGTTGCTGGAAATCCTCGATGTCCCCGCCGCTGTCGGGATCGGCCTGCAGGATGATGTCTGCCATGGCCTCACCGATGTCTCGGTCCGAATAAGGAACCCCCACGCGCCGCAGCGCGATCAGCATCTCGGCGGCGTTGTCGGTTTCGAGAGGGGCGTCCCCGAGGAAAGAGTATTGCGGCATGATGCTCTCTGGCACCACGCTTTGCGGGTCCTTAAGATGCTGCACATGCCATTCATCCGAGTAGCGGCCGCCCACGCGCGCGAGATCGGGGCCAGTGCGCTTTGAACCCCATTGAAACGGATGATCATACATGCTTTCCGCCGCCAGACTGTAGTGGCCATACCGCTCCACTTCATCGCGAAACGGCCGGATCATCTGGCTATGGCAGGCATAGCAGCCTTCGCGGACGTAAATGTTGCGCCCCGCCTGTTCGAGCGGGGTATACGGCCGCATTCCGTCGACCTTTTCGATCGTGTTGTCGATCCAGAAGAGAGGGGCGATCTCGACGATGCCGCCAATCGCCACTGCGATGAAAGAACCGATTGCGAGCAGGTTGATGTTCTTTTCCAGCTTCTTGTGCTGGGAGGCGAGACCCATGACGCGCTATCCTATTCAGCTGGTTCGGGGGTTGCGGGGCGCACGATGGGCCGGTCCTTGTCGGAATCGTATTCCGGCATGGCGCCCATCGGATCTTCCTCGCGCAGCTTGCCCGCGATGGTCATCCAGACATTGTAGCCCATGATGATGGCACCGCTGAGATACATGACGCCGCCCAGAGCGCGTATGATATAGAGCTCGTGCAGCGCTGCGACAGTCTCAGCGAAGCTGTTCACGAGGTAGCCGTCGGCGCCATATTCGCGCCACATCAAACCTTGGGTGATACCCGCCACCCACATGCTGGCGGCGTAGAAGACGATACCCAGCGTCGCGAGCCAGAAGTGCCAGTTAATCATACGCAGCGAATACATTCGCTCCCGCTTCCACAATCGCGGGACGAGGAAGTAGACTGCGGCAAAACTGATAAGACCGTTCCACCCGAGAGCGCCCGAGTGCACGTGTCCAACCGTCCAGTCGGTGTAGTGTGACAACGAGTTCACCGCTTTGATACTGAGCATCGGACCCTCGAACGTCGCCATGCCGTAGAACGCCAGCGCCATGACCATCATGCGGATGATCGGATCGGTGCGAACCTTGTCCCAGGCACCGTTCAGCGTCATCAGTCCATTGATCATGCCTCCCCAGCTGGGCATCCAGAGGATGACCGAAAACACCATGCCAAGTGTCTGTGCCCAGTCCGGCAACGCTGTGTAATGAAGGTGATGCGGCCCTGCCCAGATGTAGAGGAAGATCAGGGACCAGAAGTGGATGATGGAGAGCCTGTAACTGTAGACGGGTCGTTCGGCCTGTTTGGGCACGAAGTAATACATCATTGCCAAAAACGGCACGGTCAGGAAAAACGCTACCGCGTTGTGGCCATACCACCACTGCGTCAGCGCATCCTGGACGCCCGCAAAGGCGGAGAACGAGAGAGAGCCGTTCCAGGCGACTGGCACCGCCAGATTGTTGACGATGTGCAGCATCGCGATGGTGATGATGAAGGAGAGGTAGAACCAGTTTGCCACATAGATATGCGGCTCGGTTCTACGCGCCAGCGTGCCGACGAAGACGATGAGATATGCGACCCAGACAATCGTCAGCCACAGATCCACATACCACTCGGGCTCGGCATATTCGCGGCTCTGCGTGACGCCAAAGAGATAACCCGAAGCCGCCAGAACGATGAACAACTGGTAGCCCCAGAATACGAAGCGAGCGAGCGTCGGAAAGGCAAGTTGTGCACGGCACGTGCGCTGCACAACATAGAAACTACTGGCGATGAGGATATTACCGCCAAAGGCGAAAATCACTGCAGACGTATGCAGCGGCCTCACCCGCCCGAAGTTGAAATAGGGCTCGAAATTGAGCTGCGGGAACGCCAGCTGCGACGCGATAAAGACGCCGGCAAGCAGACCCACGAGAGCCCAGAACATAGTGGCAAGGACACCCCAGCGAACCGGATCATCGTCATATAGCGAGGCGCCTTGCGGCATACGAAAAAAGCCCCGTGCTTTCCCCATGGGATCGAACCGCGCGGCCGACATCCACATGAGCACAAATGAGACGATCGCGATGATAATCGCATGAGCAGCAAAGCCCGTGTCCCGCGCTGTAGCCGCCAAAACAATTGAGATGACAAGAACTAGGAACCACAACCCAACCCGTCCGAGTGCGACTTCTGCCCGCATTATAACTCCGATCCCCTTTTCGACGCCTTTATGCAGTTTTGACGCAAACCGCATTGATCCAAATCAAATTTTAGAAATTTCATTTCGCTACTTACCCCGGGAGGCTAATCGGCAGAGTTGATCGAGGTCAAGGATCACTAGTTCCGACCTTCCGTTGGTTTGTAGGATGCCGAGTTCACGCAGTTGACTGAGTTGACGACTAACCGTTTCAATAGTCAGTCCGAGGCTATCGGCTATTTCGCGCCGGGACATGGGTAGATCGAGCACTGCAATACCATTTCTGATGGCTGCGATCCGCTCGGTCAGGTCAAGAAGGAAACTGGCCACTCGTTCCTTGGCGGTCATCCGTCCGAGCAAAACCAGGCGTTCTCTCGAATCTTCGAGCGCAGATAAGAGCTGCGCAATCAGTCTTTCGGCGCAATACTCGTCTTTGGTGAGCGTTTTGGCGAGCTCGGCGAGCGAACATCCGACGATATTACAAGCTGTCAGCGCCTGGAGTTCATAGGGCATACGGGAATTTTCAGACAGCGCGATCATTTCCTCGCGAAATCCAAAAGCGATGATCTGCTCACGATCGAGACCAACCTGCGCAGTCAGCTTCACCGCGCCGCTAGCAACGAACACAATAAGAGGTTTCTCGGAAGAATGGAATTTTGCAGTTTCCCCAATAGGAACGTGCAGGAATTCACCGAGTTGCTGAACCTCAGAACTCAACGGGCCCCTCGGCTCGTCAGAAAAAGAGGTGGCGAACTTACGAAGCGCCGATGCGGCTGGCATTAGAAGGAATCCTTGATTGTCATGAACGCTGCCATTGGCGGGCTTCTGGATTTCGTTCATTGATCTCGATCAATTGAATTTCGGCAGGCACAATCTCACCGGCGGGACACGCACTGGTGATGAACCAGGCTGCGGATCAGACATAAGGAAGGTCCTTCCCTGCGCGCCCTCCAGTCAATCCGTCACGCTTCATTGTGATGCCTGTAAGCAGGCTGTCGGCGATCATTCTCGCGCGGGTTCCGACAAGTTCGGTGGCGCTATGATGGAGTTCGATCTCGCCCAAGGTTTCATAAAAGAGCTGCAGCCAGCGCTTGAAATGACGCAGTTCGAGGCCGGGAATGGCAAGATGTTTAAGCATGGGATTGCCGGAGAACTCGCCACTATTGTGCAGCACAGATCTCCAGAATGCCTTCATTCGAGTGAGATGTGAGGGCCAGTCCGAGATGCGCTCAGCGAAGATCGGTCCCAAAAGCCTATCGTCGCGGATCTTGGCGTAGAACGTTTCGACGAGATGACCGATGAAGTCCGCGTCGATCCCGATCAATTCGGCCTCGGCACGCTTCTCTTCTCGTTTGCGTTTCGCATAGGATATTGCTTCCGGATCCGCGCACCTCATGGAATTGGGATTGTTCATGAGTTTGCACTTCTTTCGAGGCTTGTGACTGGACCGCGATCAATCGGGGCTCGGAGAAATTCGACCTGGAATTCTACGGATCCCATCGGTTCAACGCGGTGGAGGATTGTCGGCTCAACCACTCCAGGCTCTGTGCCGGGATCCAGGACGTATTGTTCCGGTTCGCGCCGGGGATCGGTGATGAAGTAGCGGAGTCTGCCTTGGGTGACATGGATGAGACCCCAAACCCCCTCCTTGGTCGAATGATCGGCCAGCAGTCCGGCCGGCACGCTATTCTCCGTGAAGTTCGGCGTGCGCTTGTAGCTTTCGAGAACGGGCATATCGGCAGGTTTCATGTCAGGCCGCCTTTATGGGATTGTGGAAGTCACCGAGCGCGCGGCCAATTTCGTCGCCCGTCAAGGGTTTCTCCACGAGGATTGCGCGAGAAATGGCGAGCCGGTTGCGTAGCCTCCGGTTAGGATGAGTGGCTAAGAAAACGACGGGTGCGCAGTTTCCTTGCGCTCTCAGATCTTCGAGAGCTTGCGCACCATCCCCGCGATATTGTTCGTCTATAATTAGGGCTGCGAGGGCATGATCCCCCACGTCGAAACCTTCGATCGAGAGCGAAAACTGCAGCGAAGCGAGGACGGATGGATCTTCAACCAGCAATCGTATGGCGTGATTTTGAACCATGATCCGTCCTCCTTCCTCTTGCCGGCCGATCAGGCGGCCTTCTTCCAGTTCGGCTCGAGCGTGACATGCGGCGGACATTCGGCGATGCTACCAACCGGCAGACCGGCGAGTTCATTCGCAAAGCCGTGATTTACATCGCGGTGATGGGCTTCGTCGGCACGGACCACCAAGACGACGTCGCGTAGCGTCGCATCCTCTGAGAGCCCCCAATACCGCTTTGCGATCTCGGGAGCCGGCACGTTCGGGCTACGGCCTTCGTCGATCTCCGCAAGATAATGCGTATAGCTGATCACGGCTTCTTCCTCGAAGTAGCCAACTACGCGGTGCGCAGTTTTCGCGCTCACAAGGTAGAGCGCGAAGAAGAAGAGATAGAACACCCACTGAACGCCAATGATGACAGCGCGTTCGAACACCGTCGGCTTGGAAACCTCGATGAAGGTCATGAGGTGCATGCGCTCATTTTCGGCTTCGTCCATGAGCGTTTTGATCCAGCCCTTGTCGTCGCACATGCGGCGCAAGCAGGCGAGGTGGTTGATTGTCGCACCGACCATACCGGGCACGGCGGCCACCGTTTCCAGAACCACAGCGCGGTGTCCGTAGCGCTCGGCAAAGAACGTATCGGCAGTCCAGCGTAGTGCCTTGGTAAAACCAAACGCGATCCTGTCCGATAAACCCTTGGGTTGATGGTGAACGCCAAGATCGATGAGCGGTGCAGACATTGAAACTTCTCCATTCGGCAGCCATTGGAAGGAGAGTGCTGCCGATGCCCTCCATCTATGACGATGAACGGAACCGCGAAATTTGGATGATCACCTTACGAGAAGCACCCTAAGGGATTTCACGGAGGTGCGTGGGCAGAGCTTTGTCAGCCGCTTTCTTCCGCGGCTTACTTTCGCAAGCGCTGTTCTCGGAGCGCTGCTGGCTATCGGCCTTGCGGTGGTTGTTCGTCTTTCCTTCGCGGATGAGCTTGGGCAGCGCGCAACCTTCATTTTTTTCGTTCCAAGCGTCGTCATTGCCAGTGCTCTGTCTGGATTAAGGGCCGGCGCATTCGCCTCTATCGCGGGTGCGACGGCAGGAATCGCATGCGATCGTTTGAGCGGCCCAATCGAAACCGGAAGTATCATCGCGGCCGTTACCTTCGTGGTCATCGGCCTCGCGGTCGCGGTCGGCGGGGAATGGTTTCAGCGCGCGCGGCTCGAGACCGAAGCTGCCGCGACTGAACTTGCAAGACGCGAGGCACACCTGAGTTCCATTTTGGACACGGTGCCTGATGCCATGGTCGTAATCGATGAAGCCGGTTTGATCCATGAGTTCAGCCCCACTGCGGAAAGGATGTTCGGCTGGAGCGCGGACGAGGTGAGCGGGCGCAACGTCAGTGTATTAATGCCAGATCCCTATCGCACGGCACATGATGGATACCTGGAGCGATATTATCGGACGGGCGAAAGACGGATCATTGGGAAGGGACGCATCGTTGTCGGCGAACGCAAGGATGGATCCACTTTTCCTATCGAACTGGCCGTCGGCGAAATGCGGACCGAAGGTCATCGGTATTTTACTGGTTTCATCCGTGATTTGACCGAGCGCCAACAGGCTGAGGACCGGCTCCAGGAATTGCAAAGCGAGCTCGTCCATATTTCGCGTCTGACGGCTCTCGGCGAGATGGCATCTGCTCTTGCTCATGAAATCAACCAGCCGCTTTCAGCTATTGCGAATTACCTGAAGGGGAGCCGAATTCTGCTTGGCCGCGAGGACCCGCCGCTTGATCGGATTGCCGATGCAGTCGAACAGGCATCGGGACAGGCTCTTAGGGCAGGCGAGATCATCCGAAGGCTCCGCGATTTCGTGGCGCGGGGAGAAACCGAGAGGAGCATCGAGAGTCTTCCCAAGCTTGTCGAAGAAGCCAGCGCGCTCGCGCTGGTTGGAGCAAAGGAACATGGCATTCGGGTGCTCTACGACTTCGACCCTGGAATTGATCTCGTTCTGGTAGACAAGGTTCAGATACAGCAGGTAGTGCTCAACTTGGTGCGCAATGCGGTGGACTCGATGGCCGACGCGGCATCATCGGAACGCCGGCTCATCATTGCGATCGATGAGTCAAGCGAGGAACTTGCGCGGGTCGTTGTCAGTGATACCGGCCCAGGTATCGACCCCGAAATTGCAGATCGACTATTCCAGCCCTTCATTACAACCAAGCGAACCGGAATGGGCGTCGGCCTTTCGATCTCGCGGACAATTGTCGAAGCCCATGGGGGGCGTATATGGGCTGGCCCAACCGCCGAGGGAGGCGCGGAGTTCGGCTTTACAGTCCAAAGAGTTTCCAAGGAGGAACTTTACGATGGCGAATGACGCCACCAAAGATGCGATCGTTTATGTCATTGACGACGACGAAAGTGCGCGCAGTTCGTTGGAATTTCTGCTCGATGTAGCAGGCGTCAGGGTTCGATCCTTTTCCTCAGGTGACGCATTTCTGAAGTCATCGCCCCCACTGACCGGTGCTTGTGTCATTACAGATATTCGGATGCCAGGTGTCGGCGGGATCGAACTCACTGAAACCATCAAGCAGAACGATCCGTCGGTTCCTGTCATTGTGATTACTGGGCATGCCGACGTGCCATTGGCAATTCAGGCAATGAAGGCTGGCGCTGCAGATTTCATCGAAAAGCCTTTCGAAGACGACATCATTCTCTCGGCAATCGAGCGGGCGGTTTCGCAGAAAACGGTAGGAGACGCCCTTGTCGAGGAACGCCGAGAAATAGAATCGCGTCTATCGTCCTTGTCTGGCCGTGAACGTGAAGTGGTCGAGGGCCTGGCGGACGGTAAAGCATATAAGGTCATTGGGTTTGATCTAGGCATCAGTCCACGAACGGTTGAGGTTTACCGTGCCAATGCGATGATGAAACTTCAGGCAAAGACGCTATCCGACCTGGTAAGAATGGTGACTATCGCAAGGCTATCATAATAAACTAGGTTGGATCAGCTTGTGAGGAGGATCGCCATTTTAGCTGCGATCTCTCGTTCCCCCATAATCACATGTTTCACTCCCAGCCGGGTAAGATAGGCTACTTCCTCGTCGGAATGTGCGCGCGCGATCATTTTGATCGATGGCTTCAACTCTCGGGCTATTTGAGCAATTCCCCCTGCTTCGAAGCCACCGGGAATAGCGATGACAAGGCGGTCAGATTTCTGAAGGCCTGCTTCTTCCAGAATTGCCGGTATGGCCGCATTGCCGGTAATGACATGCAGGTCGTCGGGCGCTCGCTGGGCGATATCTTCTTGATACTCAACAACCGAAAAGGATGTGCCAGATGCCCTAAGCTCTTGGGCGACCAGCTTCCCGACACGGCCATACCCCACAAGCACCGTGTGCGCCTTACCGCTCTCTGACACATTCCCCCCGCTCTCGCCCTCAGGTGATGCGGCCGGGAATGGCCTGCGCAGAGGCGCGCGGCCTACCATCAAAGTGAAGATGAATGGATTGGCAAAGATGGAAAGGATAGCGCCGGCCAGTATCAGGTCCCTGCCCTCTTGCGGCAAGATGTTAAGTCCCACCCCAAGACCTGCGAGAATGAATGAGAATTCGCCGATTTGTGCGAGACTGGCGGAAACAGTAAGTGCGGTCTCATTCGAGAAGCGAAATGCGCGAACAATCCCGTAGGCGACGATGGACTTTCCGAAAATGATGATCGCTACCGTCCCGAGCAAAGGCCACGGCTGTTCGACCACCACCGACGGATCGAACAGCATGCCGACCGATACAAAAAACAGGACGGCAAAAGCGTCTCGCAAAGGGAGCGTTTCTTCAGCTGCACGGCGACTGAGCTGGGACTCCCCCAGGATCATACCGGCAAAGAATGCTCCGAGGGCGAAAGAAACATCGAATAGGTAAGCAGCCCCAAACGCCACCCCCAAAGCAATTGAGAGCACTGCGAGCCGGAAAAGTTCACGCGAACCCGTATGGGCCACCCAATGCAGACCGGCAGGAATGAGACGCTTACCGACTATGAGCATCAGCGCGATGAACCCGCCGATTTTCAGGAGGGTCAACCCTACAATTGCGGCGATCTGGGTGCTTCCGCCTCTCCCACCTTCCATGATTTGCGCGATGACTGGCAATAACACCAGCGCGATTACCATCGCCAGATCTTCGACAATGAGCCATCCGACCGCAATTCGCCCGCGTTCAGTCTGCACCGCATTCCGGGCCTGAAGCGCCCGGAGCAGCACGACGGTGCTGGCAACCGATAGGGCGAGGCCGAAGATCAGTCCGGCCAATATGGTCCAGCCCAGATAGCGAGCCAGCAAGAACCCCAGAACCGTCGCGACTGCTATTTGCGCAAGCGCTCCTGGCAAGGCAATTTTGCGGACAGAAAGCAGGTCCTTCAGCGAAAAATGGAGGCCAACGCCAAACATCAGCAAGATTACGCCGATTTCCGCGAGTTCTACCGCGAGATCGGTATCCGCCACGAATCCGGGTGTGAATGGGCCAATGAGGACACCGGCAAACAGATAACCTGCGACCGGAGAAACGCGGAGACGATACGCGAGGGCCCCCATAGCAAAAGCCACGACCAGTCCAGCGACGATCGTTGCTATGAGCGGCGTATGATGAGGCATGACCGGCAGTAGGCCCTAAAACCCTCTATCACGTCAAGCGTGTGTGGGTAGGGAAATGACGAAGTCTATTGGTCCTGAACTAGGTCTATTTCCGGGTCGTCTTCTTTTGCTCTCTCTTGCCGAATTTCCACTGAATGCTGTTCGAGCAATCGCGTGGCTCTACCGACGAGCGCTTCGACCTCGTCACGAAGTCCTATCGGGAATAAAAGCGTCCAATCCACTCCAGCATATTCGAAGATTGTGCCGCACCCTGATTGCGCCATCATGCCGCGCCGACAGGCTATGATCGCACCGTCCTCACGTTCGGTATATTCGATACGCGGGTAATCATGGTCTGTGACGGAGAATATCTGAGCCTTACCCGTCTTGTCCGATTTTCCCGCAGACTTTTCATCGAGCACAATCTCCGCAGCAAAATCGGGAAATTTTATCCGTATGAAATCTTTCTGACCGCCCACTCGGATCGAGGGGATATACGCAGCAGGAATGGTATATTCTCGCTCACCCAACTCAAACTCGTGAACGGCAGTTTCCTGAACCACGTCAGGCTCGGGCGCCGACGAAACTTGGGACGCCTCGGATCCGCTCTCATTGCCTTCCGGCGCGCAGCTAGAAAGTGAAAGACCCAGCAAACATACAAACGGTAGTGGCTTCAATGAACATCCTCCAAGGCGCGTTGGCGTGCCGATGCCCGGTCGTAATGATCAGCTATGGCCAGTCTCTTCGCGACCCAGTTGATTGTAGGGCCCTGGATAACACTGGACAGAAGAACGACGAAAAAGACCACGTTGAAAATCGCAAAAGCTCCGTCGACGCCGGCCACAATGGGGAAGGTCGCCAGCACGATGGGGACTGCGCCGCGTAGTCCCGCCCACGATATAAATACTTTTGCCCGCCATCCGAACTGCCGGAAAGGCGCGAGGCACACAAAAACGCTGATCGGGCGCGCCACGAACATGAGTATAGCGGTAATTGCTAGACCCGGAACGATGACTGGACCCAATTCAGAGGGTGTCACTAAAAGTCCCAGGGTCAAGAACATGGCGACCTGGGCAAGCCATGCCATTCCATCCTGGAAGGTCGATACGGTGCGCTTGGCAGCATAATGGCGGTTGCCAGCAACGAGGCCCGCCAGATAGGCGGCGAGAAAGCCGTTGCCCGACAACAATTCGGCGGCACCGAACGCAATCAAGGCAGCCGCAATCGAAATCACGAATGCCAAGCCACCTTGGCGGTAACCGCCTCTCTTAAGGATCTCGGGCATGGCAAAGCCGATCCCCACTCCTGTCAGGGCTCCCATCACCATCTGAATCATGAAGTCAGGCGCAAGGGCAAAAGGGGGGGCGCTCGGATTGGACATGAACAGCAGGACGGCACCGACGAGAAAGATGGCCATGGGATCATTCGAGCCGGATTCGACTTCGATGAGCGCGGGCACATCACCATGCAAATCTAGCCCGGTAGAACGTAAAATGGCGAACACCGCCGCAGCATCAGTAGAAGCGATGATTGCGCCGAGGAGCGCTGCTTGTGCAGGTGTAACCCCTAAGAGGAATACCGCCGATACTGCCACTACACCTGCGCTAATGAGAACACCGATGGTGGCCATGATGAGCGCGGGTCCCGCAACTCTCTTAACGTCCCGCCAATCTGTATCCAGACCACCAGAGAAAAGGATGAAGATGAGCGATGCTATGCCGACGGCTTGAGCGAGGACGAAGTTGTCGAAAGAAATTCCGCCAGGGCCTTCGACACCCGCCAGCATGCCAAGGCCCAAAAACCCGATAAGTGCAGGTAGTCCGAACCGGCTCGAAAGACTTCCAGCAAGGACAGTTGTCAAAAGCAGCACGCCAATCAGGAGAAGCGTGGATTCAGTATCTAGAAATCCCATGCTCAGGACGTAGCACGAGAGGGTAGATTGGCACTTACATTCTTTCGGTTGGCACTGTTTGCGTCCAGTCGACCCGAAAACGTGGGTCTGATAGCCTTAGGTATATGGTAGGAAATCGAACTTTCATAAGCTCTGCGCCGCTGCTTCTCTTGGCAGCTTGCGTGGGTGAGACCGATAAATGCGGCGGCTTCGAAATAAGCTCATCGAGTAGCCGGAGCTTTACGGTCCCGGAGCTTATGGCTCACGCGACTGCGATGGGTATGACACAGCAAGAAGCGGAGACGCTGATATATCTGGAAGGCATATCGTCTACCACGTCGCTTGAGCCGGGTGATACTCTCTGCATCGATGGCAAACCGGGCTGATTTCGCCAGCTGAGGTTCTTGCCCCGCGCTGCCTCGACGATTATTACGATAACGATGGCGTGGTTCAGCTTACGCAGATTTGTTTTCAGGCTTGGGCTGTTATCAGTTATCGTTGCTGTCCTGTGTCAGGCCACACCCTCCACTCCATTTTCGGAAATCAGGAACCGCGGTTCAGCGTTTGATGCGACCACCGTCGAAGTAGCGATACTTGCACAGCGCGATGGCGTTGAGCAGTTGGTCCCACTTCTCAAACCTGCACCGCTGCCAGTTCTCGTCGCCGTGCCTCAACCGCGGGCTTTCGATTTCGTGGTCGACCGTCCGTTCGATCCTCGAAAGACCGGGCCGCCTCTAAAGTCTATCTGGCGACTTGTGCCTCCGACGAGAGGGCCGCCCACCCTCACCTGATCTATCTGACCTCCAATCGGGGTCTTAGCCTGACCAAATAGATTAAGGTGTTTTATCATGAGTGACCATAAGGCGGCAGCTGCCGATCCTTCCGCGCGTTACGATGAAATTGAGCAATTACTCAATTTCTATCCGGACGTTAGCGATGAGCAACTGGGCGAACTAAAGCGCTGGTTCAAGAAAGAAGCCAGCGCATTTGAAGTGGCCAGTCTGGCTAGCAAAAAACCAGCCAGCTACGCAAAGTTTCGCGCTGACCATATCGACAAGTTTAGCAAAATCGAAATCCTGCTGATCGGGGCCGTAACCCTCGCAATCTTTGCTCTAATTCTTGTGTTCGCTTGACGGAGGGAGCCCGCCCACTCGCTAGCAAGTGGGCGGGCTAGTTTCACAGCCAGCCAAAGAGCGTGCGCGAAAAAATTCAGGCCGCTTTGTCCTGAAGCCCGGGCTGAATGACCTCCACGATACGAAGACGTCTTTTTTCACCGGATCTATCGGGCCAGTCGATTGAGACACCTTTCCTCATGCCGATAAGGCCTGCACCTACGAGGGTCATCACCGAAAGTCGGTTCCGGTCCATATCCGCGTCACGCGGCCAGACCAGTTCTACCTTCCTTTTGTCGCCTGATCGCTCATCCACGAATTCGACGTGCGATCGCATGATCACAACGTCGGAAGGGATATCCTGGACAGACAAAACATTTGCTCGGTCAAGCTCCTCGCATAGCTTGTGCGCGACGTCGGGGCTGCGCTGTTCGATACTAACCGCCAACTCGTAAAGAGCGTCAGCTTCGGTATCGATAACGTATATTGGCGGGGGTCCACCGTTCTCAGAAACAGTCATGTCGGTAACTCGCGTAAGTCGCCGCAAATTAGATGCGGGCTGGCTGAAGATCGTCCGGGAGCCTCGCCCCGGACCGCTTCACGGCCGACGAGACGAGGCGCGCGCCCGTGCGGGCAGCTGTCCTGCGTGTGCGAGATGTCGCTTTAGAAGCGGAGAAAAGAACATTCTGAGTATCTGGGCCCGGAGGGTAGGTAAGTCAAATTATGGATTTCAACTAATGATCGGCGAGTTATCAGAGACATTCCCGGCCGGAAGGGCTACCTTGGAAAAATGATAAACTTCCGCTCATTCGCTTCTTCGCGCAGGCCCGACATGGCTATTGATCTCGGCACGGCCAACATGCGTATCATGGTTCGCGGGGAAGGTGTCGTCTTCGATGAGCCCTCCCTGTGCTGTTATGAAGATCGCGGAGGCCGCCCACATTTTGTGGCGGCGGGCAGTGAGGTTTTCGCAATGGTGGACCGGGTTCCAATAACCTTTTCAGTCCGCCGACCGCTCGCGCGGGGAGTATTGCAAGATATTGAGGCCACGAGTGCACTACTCTCTCACGGAATCTCTGCGGTGCTTGGGAAGAAGCGAAAATCCCGTCCCACTGCCATGATAGGTATTCCGGCAGATGCCACGAAAGCAGAGACGAATGCCCTGTTAGCCGCGGCCGAAGACGCCGGGTTCGGGCGAATTGAGTTAGTGAGTGAACCTTTCGCAGCGGCGATAGGCGCCGATCTCCCGGTTCGAGAAGCGCGCGCTTCCATGGTTGTCGAATGCGGAGCCGGCACCACCGAGATTGCCGTGTTTTCGCTCGACGGGAAATGTTACTCGCGCTCCGTGCGCTTGGGTGGCCTGGGGCTCGATGAGGCTCTCATCGAACACCTTCAGACGCGCCACCATTTTTTGATCGGAAAGCTCACCGCCGAAAACCTGAAGATGCGGCTTTCTTTGGAAAATGATGAGAGCCAAACCTTAGAGATCAAGGGACGCGGCCTGCACAATGGCTTGCCCGGGGTCATAACACTCCCGGCTTCGGAGTTTTCTCCGATCCTTAAGCGGCACTTCGCTCGTTTCGCGGATGCCGTCAGGTTGGTCATTGGCGAAATTACCCCTGACCTGGCCGCGGATTTGCTGAGCGAACGACTGGTAGCGACCGGAGGCGGCATTTGCGCAGGTTTTCTTGCCGATGCCGTCGCGTCGGAGTGCGGTCTGCCCATCACGGTAGCCAATGACCCTTCTGGATGCGTTGCACGGGGATTAAACCGTCTGATGGAGGAAAAAGCGGCTTGATCGAGTTTCTGCTAGGTTTTTCTCGATGAAGGTGAACCCGCTCGCTACGCTTTGGCACGCGATGTTTTAATGACATTGCCGTCCGACAATCCGAACCGTGAGACGCCGAGGGTTGAAAATCCAGGCCAGCCAATCGCCGGCGAAGAGACGATGGCAACTCTACTCTGCCGCGGTGATCGTGGAAGAAAGATTGAGGTCGTTCAGTATCGGCATGTTGAGAGCGAGGTCACTGCGCGCGGGGAGAGGCGGCGCCTCGGTGCTATCAACTGGAGAACAGCCGACGGGCGGTCTGTCCGGCAGATAGACGCCGACCTCTACGAGATCCAATCCTCGGGCGAACTTCTCGAACGAGTTTCTTGATCTGCGCGCCGCGCTCGCAATTCATTCTCTCGAATAGCGAGGCGTTCATGTCGGCACAGCGGAATATGACCGGTCGATGTCTGGTCGATTTTCGCTTCGGGATAGATCACCTCATCCGCGGATCGGCGAACAGCACCCTTGGTCATCTCGGCTGTGTCTTGGCGGCCAGGAGCCATCAAGTGACAGACGTGGTGTCCCCGGGCCATCAGATAGTCAGCGATGATCCGGCGATGGCAGCGCCACCAGACGGCTTCCGAGCACATAAGCGCCACGTGTCGATCGCTCGCCAAGTTTTCGATCTCGCCAAGGGCTGCCTTGAACTCACCGCCGAGGGCGTAGTCTGCATAGTTGTGAAAGCTTTGGACGCGCCAATATCCGTTGAGTGCGGGATCTATCGATGGGTGCATTTTTCGCCGACCGCCGAGCCTCTCGAAGTGCTTGTATCCAATATTATGCTCGGCCAACGCCTTGGGAAACGTGTCGATATTAAAAGCAGGATTGGAGCGGGAGCGAGGGAATGCGCGAACGTCCGCCAGAAGATCAACGCTGGCTCCGATCAACATGTCCAGGACGATTTCCGGGGTGCGGTTAGAATGCCCGATGGTGAAGACAGTGGGCATTAGCGCTCCAGCTTGGTTAACACACTTTCCTTGTGCGCAGCAATGTGATCGGTCTTGTCGCTCTCGATTTCGTATTGCGGTTCATCTTCCGATGCGTGATGGGTATGGCCCTTGTATTGAAAATCCTTTTTATGGACTTTCGAAATTGTTCCATGAACCCGCCCAGCTTCGGAATTCCAGCTGACGTGATCTCCGACTGAAAACTTTGCCACGGCTGCGTTCTCCTGCCTGACCGAATGGGTCTCGTGCATTATAGAAAGCCGACCCAGCGAGATTGTTTCGCGATCGCGTTCAGTTTTCTCGCTTCGGATGAACGGGGCAATGCATCGAGAACGCCGCTCATGAAGCGAGCTCGAATCGATCGGCGCGTGCCAGCTTCCAAGCCGCACTATAGAAATCACGGTCGTGTGATCCCGTTAGCAGTTCACCTTCCTCAAGAAACATATGAAGTTGCGAAAACAGTCGGATTTCGGTCAAGGAAACCCGACGCACGAGATGATGTGGCCCTATTTCGGACGGATGCGAAAGGCCGGCAGCAGCCGTCATCTCGGCCAGAGCACGTAGCGTATTATGGTGAAAGCGTCTTACTCTTTCGGCCTTGTCGGGAACGACGAGCGCGCGCTGGCGCAGTGGGTCCTGCGTGGCGACGCCCACCGGACAGCGGTTCGTGTGGCAGGAAAGCGACTGGATGCAACCCAGGGCGAACATGAAGCCGCGCCCTGCATTGGTCCAATCAGCACCTAAGCCCAGTACTGCTGCAATGTCGAACGCGCTCACGATCTTACCGGCTGCGCCAATTTTCACGCGGTCCCGAATATCTGCCCCCACAAGCGTGTTATGGACGAACAAAAGGCTCTCGCGCAGGGGCATGCCGATATTATCCGCAAACTCCACTGGCGCCGCACCGGTCCCACCTTCCGCACCGTCGACGACGATAAAATCCGGATAGATTTCGGTTTCGCGCATCGCCTTGACCATCCCCATGAATTCCCACGGATGACCGACACACAATTTAAAGCCAACGGGCTTTTGCTTGGAGAGTGCGCGCAACTGGGCGATGAATTCCATCATCTCTAGGGGATTACCAAATGCCGAATGCTCAGCTGGTGAGATGCAGTCTACGCCAATGGGAATTCCTCGGCTTTCGGCTATTTCGGAGGTAACCTTTTCGCCTGGAAGAATGCCGCCGTGACCAGGCTTGGCTCCTTGGCTCAGCTTAATTTCGATCATCTTCACTTGTGGATCGCTGGCCTGGTCTGCGAATTTGGTTGGATCAAAGTTGCCGTTCCTCGTGCGGCAACCGAAATATCCGCTACCTATTTCCCAGATGAGATCTCCGCCATGTTCCCGGTGGTAACGGCTAATTCCCCCCTCCCCTGAATCATGAGCAAAATTCCCTAGGTTTCGTGGACAAAGGGTATCCAGAGTTTGACTGAGGCGAGCGCGACGAAGCCAAGGTAGGATTCCTTGGTTTTGTCGTATCGGGTCGCAACGCGCCGCCAGTTCTTGAGTTTGTTGAACAGGCGCTCGATCAGGTT
>NZ_JBSXNU010000041.1:0-117799 GCF_056857815.1 Qipengyuania sp. B-5
CCCGTTCAGGCGGCAGCAGCGCCCCGATCACTTCCCACTCTTCGTCCGTAACGCCGATCCGTTCGCCCAAGGCCGCCTCCAAAAGCCAGCCTTGAATCAAGGTCCGAGTCCCCAGTCAAGCTTTGTCCACGAAACCTAATTTGGCGCCTTTGTTGAGTGCTCGAATCGCGTTGGCGCTCAGCGAACCGAAACTCATTGCAGAAATGTTGAACATCGAGGCGAGGTATTGGGATCCTGAGCCAGCACTTCCTATTGCTACCCGAAACGTATCAGGATCAGCTTGAAGCTTTGGTTTTGTCGAATGCGAAATGAACTCATATCCATTCCGATACACATCGGCTCGTGTGCCGAAAGGGCGGTCGCTTACTTCGTCCTTCGCACGGGCATACACCAGAGATCGCTGCGCTCTGGAAAACGGAGTCTGATCGTCATCACTCTCGATCAGATATTGACGAATTTCGGGCCTGATCTCTTCGAAGAGCCAGCGTAGCCGTCCAATGACGGGATAATTTCGGCGGACCGAATGCCGCGTTTGATGCAGATCGAGAAGCCCTAAGATCGTGAATGTCGCACAAAGGGTAAATGTGAGCACTGCCCAACGCTCGGAAACGTAGACAGCAGAGAGTAATAGCCCAAGCAGGCTCGCGCCGAGCGCGGTAAAGCGAGAAAAGAACACGGGAATGGCTCCGGTCGCGCGGATAGCGCGATGGGGACTGACTTTATCACAGCAAGGAAGCGTTAGTGACCGAACGATCGCGCGATATTAAGCGACACCCTAGGTCACCACGAATGACCTAGGGATGTAGGCGTGCGGTGCTGCTGCCCGCAGGAGTCCCTGCGGCAAGTCCGATACTTACTGAAACCATCAACTTCTAATGTGCCTTACGAGATCGGAAATCAAGGACGTGAGATAGTTCTCTCGCTGAGCTATGTTAATGGATTGGCAATTACCCTAGCAAGGGAAGATGCGGTAGCCTGTGCCTGTGCGCCTAACGGGACGAGGCTGTAGTTTTCGTTACTCTTCGACACTTCTCCCGATTGGGACGGCCGGCTTGCTTGGTTTTGAAGAACAAATGCTGCCCGACATACTGGAAGTTAAACTGCGTCCGAAAGCAGCTTGCCATCAAGGTCAATGATGAGACAGTGGGAAGGCTAACCGCTGCAGAGCAGCCTTGTAACGCTGCCCCATCATAACGAGAAACTGCCGCAAAAAGTCTGCCCGGCTATCGACTAGGCTGTGGAAGATTTCCGCGGGGACCAGCAGTATCTCGCTATCGACCAGGGTTGTGGTCGCGCGCCTCCAAGCGTTTTGCTACCTTAGCCAGCAAGTCCGCAATCTGGCGGGTAACCGAGCCAACTCCCCTTCCCCCTTTGCCGCTCGCACTGTGCCACAAATTGTGCCACTGATTGTGCCACACGCTTCGAGCGGAAGCGTGGAAATAGCTGTTTTCTTGGCTTCTTCAGAAGCGGTCGAAAAAAGGTCGGGAATCCTCTCTCCCGAACATAAGCCTCTCACGCGCTTAATCATAAGGTCGTTTCAGATCTCGCGAGATTTGCGCGCAAAGTTCACGGAAATTGACCCGAACAACCACAGGCCGTCCCAAGATGCCAAAGTTCTTGCAGCCCTAGCCTCAGCCGCACGATCTTCTGTGGCACGATCCCGTATTTGTGCTCGTCATTTGGCTCCAGCGCGTCAGTCCACCTCCGGTAAATCCCTTAGGGCGCCTCCCATAGGATGATCATCCAAATTTCCCGCGTGGCTTCATCAGCGTAGCTAGGACATCGGCGGCACTCCGAGAGCGTCGCCGAGAGGAGCAAGCATCGCGGATCAATTCCCTTGGTCCCGACCGTCTTCTCACCATCATTCTATTCCGCCGTGATTGATTGGTCGTCAGGCGGGCAGGAAAGGGTCTATCTGATGTCTGATGCCGTTCTTCGCAGTCAAGTCGCAACGCCCGCCTCAGAACCTGATAATCCGCGTTCGAAGGCTTTGGTCTCTGTCGCCCCGATCGAAGCGAACGACAATGAGACACATTCTCCCCGGCTGCGCCCAGAAGCGCGGATGTTTGAGCTACCGGCGTTGATCTGGGGATCGATGATTGGCAGTTATGCCATCTTTCTTCTTGCTTTGCTCGGCGCAACGGGCGGCGCCCATGCCACATTCGCAATCGCAATTTCCGCAATATACGTCACCATGTTCTTTGGGACGGCCCGCATGATGCTGAGGCAAGCACCGCAGCAGCCGCGAAGCGTTCTCAGCCGCGCCGGGTCAGTTCTCCAGACTGCATACGGACCATTACCGAGAGGCGCGGTATATGGGCAGGTGCTCATCGTTCCAGCAGTTGTCGCGTTTTTCGGAATAGGCATCTGCGTCATCAGCGCAGTAATGATATGACAGAGCGAGAAAAAGGAAACTGCCATGTTCTGTGAACACTGCGGCGAACTGGCTCCTCCAGGCCCACTGGATGTGCGCGGCTGTGCGCCTCGACCGAAATCGGGATCCAATTTTGTGAAGCTCATGTCCGCTGGCTTGAGGAGCCTGCTGATAGATCTGTCGCTAATGCCAAAGGAGTGGGCATCATCGAGAAAGCGCCTTGTGATATTACGTAACCACTGCGCCCGTGCGGACTATGAACATTCAGGCAATGCCAATGCTCTGGAAACGAGGGACAAGTGACGCATGAATACGATGATCCGTTGAACCCGGCCGCGTTCGAGGCGGCTGTTGCTCAGGCACTGGCGCTCCGTAGCTCAAACCCAGATGAACCGCTGGCAGCGCACGTCGAGCAAGCCATCCATGAACATTTTTGTGCGTGTGCCGTCGACATCGAGGACAATATCGAAAGATCGAGGTCCGGTATGCATGAGGCGATTTTCAAGGAAGTCCAGGCCCGCCTGGGACGCGAATTGCTGAATGAAAATGACACGTCGGACCATTTCGACGAAGTTGATCTGGCCTCGGATCAATCGTTCCCCGCGAGCGACCCTCCTGGCTGGATCTGGCAGCGGGCCGGCGACTCAAGATAGACCAAGCGCAGACCGAAAAGGAAATACTGATGGCATTGCATCACGCGAGTGCAGGTGAAGTCGTAAATCTCGGACCGCTTGGTTTTGATTTACAGTCCGCTCCCACCAAGGCGCTGGTGAAGACAGACAGTTTCGAGGCTATTCGCCTGGTTCTGAAGGCGGGAGAAGTGCTTCCAGCCCACAAGGTCTCAGGACAATTAACTCTTCAGTGCATCGAGGGCCGGGTCGAGATTGATATTGCCAACAAATCCGTCGAACTCTCATCCCACCAGTGGATCTACTTCGATAGCGGCGCCGAACATGGACTCCGAGCCTTGGAAGATTCTTCCTTGCTGCTGACGATCCTTTTTCCTGCAAATGGCGCCGATAAGACTTGATAGGATAGATCGAGACTGGTGATCGGACTTGGGGTTCGGTCTTCCTGGATCGAAACAAGGAGCCACTTTCGCCCCCAGCGACAATCACCGCGTCGGTGTGAATGCCGAGCGCAGCGCTAGTTGGGCTCGGTCATGATTGCGTCACGCAGCTCGACGTATCGGCGCGCCACGTTCATCCACAATTCCTGCCCAACGTTGTCACCTTGGGATTCGAAATGAAGCACCCGTTCAGCGATAAAGCGCTCCGCATCTTCACCGTGTTCGCGGTCCACCCATAGAGCCATGGCCCAGATTTCCTGCTCGCGCGTGACCGTCATTCGATCACTTCCCCGATTACCTGTCCGAGCCTCCCGACAGGGCTGCCCGGCGAGAACGGAAACTCGCGCAACAGAGCCTTTCTGCGGTCAATCATTGCGGCACCAAGGCTCGCGCCGACCTGACCAGGTTCGCGTCAATCCCTCTTTTACCTGCTGCATGCCTATTGAGCGTCCTGAACGGTGTAGCGTCGCTAGGGTCCTCCCGTAGCGGTCCTTGCCGTTACGGGCTATTTCGAAAGCGCCGGCATTCAATAACTGCAAAAGCCTGTCACGCGACCGAATAGCCAAGGCTCGTTCGTAGGCACACGCACCGTTCAGTTCCGGCGTATCAATATCCGCTATCCGGATTTTTTCTCCTTCAAACCATACGGTGTCGCCGTCGTGCACACAGTGGTCTCTCGGTCCGGTGGAGCAAACGGCGAGTGCGGCGGCAAAAAGAAGCATGGAGGGAGCCTAGCGGCTAATTGAGCAATTTCCTACTCGGAACAAATGTGGAACATGAGCCTTCTCGATTCGGAGATAGTCATGCTTGTTCTCAGTCCCTCCATGCTCGCCGCCCTAGCTTGTGTGATCACCGCCTTGGCTGCACTGATCTGGTCAGTGCGCCGTAAGCCATGAGTTCGAAGCGTCTCGATACAATCGCTGATTATATCTGTGCCAGGGGACGCCCCTCCATGACCTGCTCGAGAAGTCGCGCCGCTACGAGAGCCTGCTTGCGCGTTTTCGCCGTCCAGGCTGCCCCGTTCTTCTTTCTCGACTTGCCGTCCTTGCCGCCGGTCTTGGGATTGTGAGCAAAGAATTTCTCCATTGCCTCCGTGGGCGTCATGTTTGCCCATGGGCCTGCTACGGCCGGTTGCGCGGGAACAGGCGCAGCTTGTGTCGCTGGCGCGGCCAGGTGCTGGGGCGCTGGCTCGTATTGGCCGATCGGCACCGGCGGGTATGCCGCACCGGGGTTGGCCAGCACCTCGCGAAACTCGCGGATTGCCACGATCCTCGCCTCGTTGATCACCTTGAGCGCCATGGCTTCGCGCAGCGCGGACTGCTCCACGCCGATTTCCGCGAGCCGCGCCGCTGCGGCTTCCTCGGCTCCCTCGTGCTCGATCGATTGAGCAAGGTCCGACCAGGCCACGATCACGATCGGCTCGTCATCGTTCTCGGGGTCGATGCGGGCCACGAGGAAGTCCTCGGTCTTGCCCTGCATAGCTCCGTCCTGTGCGGCCATCTCGCTCGCGCCGAGGCGCAGCGTCAGAGCCTTGCCTATGTCCTCATGATCATCGGGCGGAAGAATGTGGAGGCTGGCGTGCATCGCCTCGAGCCGGTCGCGCTCGACCAGCATCTGGCGCCGGTAGATCTCGGCCCGCTCGGCGCCGGTCAGCCCGTCGCGTCCCATCTTGCTCATCATGTTCATCGCAACCCTCTCGCAGATCAAGGTCAGCGCCGGCGCGAGCAAGGCTGCACGGCGGCGGCTGGTTGTCTTCAGGGAAAGGCGTAACCGGAAAGGCTTATCAGGTCCTAAACGTATGAGTTTGCGGTAATAATAGGTTCCGTGCTTGCGAGTGACGTTCTGAATGCCGCACATGGCGTGGTCTCCTGCCGTGGCACCCTGCCGTGGCACCCTCTCGTGGTCATCCGCGGCCGAGCTATAGGGGGAAACCTTGTATTTCAGATGCTTAGGCGATTTTCGTCTGGGGTCCCTGCCACCCCAGCCAACTCCTTGCATTTGCCAAAACGCCTTGCCCCGCTAAACCCGAGGCATGAGCGAAACCGATCCGTACAAAACCCCCGTCATTATCGGTGTGGGCCAGATCAATGATCGACCCGGGCAACCCAGCGAAGGAATGGACCCGATCGGCCTGATGGCAGGAGCGTTGAGAAACGCGGACGAAGATGCTGGCGGAGGATGGTTGACCGACTGCGATTCGCTTTCTGTGGTGGCGCAACTGGCATGGCCGCAGCTCAACCCCGTCGACGGCAAGCTGGCGGAATTGCTTGGTATAGACCCCGCCCACAGGATGCAGACCGCGCTGCCGAATGGTGACAGTCCTGTCCTCCTGTTGCACGAAGCGGCGAACCGGATTGCCCGCGGCGAGGCGAGGATTTGCGCAATAGTCGGCGGCGAGGCTCTACGCACTGCGGCAAAACTCGCGGCATCGAACACCGGTAATCCTGACGAAAAACCAAACGCTTTGCGCGACGCAGGCCATCGCAAGAAAACCGGCTATGCCCAGAGCTATGGGCTCATAGTGCCGACCGATGTCTATCCGCTTTACGAGAACGCCGGTCGTGCAGCCTATGATCAGACGTTCGCCGAGGGACAAGCCGAGAGCGGAGCGATCTGGGCAGCGATGAGCGAGGTGGCCGCCAGAAATGAGAGCGCCTGGATACGTGAGCCGGTAGCCGCCAAAGATGTCGTGACGCCGTCAGCCAAGAACAGGCCCATCGCCTTTCCCTATACCAAATTGCAGGTGGCCAATTCCTCGGTAAACCAGGGGGCAGGCTTTCTCGTAACCAATCTGGCCGAAGCGCGTCGCCGCGGAATCCCGGAAGATCGTTTGGTATTCCTCGGTTACGGCGCTGCGGCCCATGAGGACGCCAATTTCCTTGCTCGCGACCGATACGATGCTTCTCCCAGCCTGACGACTTCGATCGAGCGCACGATGAAATTGAACGCAGTTTCTGCGGAAGACCTCTCCCATGTCGAACTATATTCCTGCTTTCCCTGCGTCCCCAAGATGGCGCGGCGTGTCCTGGACTGGCCGATAGACAAACCCGTGACCGTCTTCGGCGGCCTTACCTTCGGCGGTGGCCCCATCGGCAACTACATGAGCCATGCGATTGCCGAGATGGTCCGGCGTCTCCGCGGCACCAGTGACCGGGGCCTGCTGTTCGCAAACGGCGGCTATGCAACGCACAATCACACGATCTTGTTGTCAGGTTCTCCGACGGGAGCCCATTTCCCGCAGGATTTCGATTACCAGGTAGAAGCGGACGAGCGTAGGGGCGAGATCCCTGAACTGGACGAGAACTACACAGGTGAAGCGCAAATCGAATCTTACACAGTACATTACAATCGGGATGGCTCCCCACGATCGGGAGTAATCGTCGCGCGGACGGCGGAGAACAAACGCACGCTTGCGCAGGTTCCGCCGACCGACACCGCGACGATAGCGTTCCTCACTTCCGGCGATGATGAACCTGTGGGGCACACAGGATTGATCGGGCGAAGCGAAGCGGGCACGGGAATTTGGCAATAGGTTGCCTTTCCAGACCCGTTTCCCCAAGAGATGGCAGATACCGATTTCATGGGAGCGGGAAATGAGCGACTTCGAAACCATCCGTGCGGATCGCAGCGGCAATATTCTGACCATTACGCTCGAACGACCGGAGCGGCTCAATGCCTGCCCCCCCGCTATGGCCGATGAAATCTTCACTGCCATTCGTAACGTCGGCGATGCCAGAACAGTAGTCCTCAGGGGGGAAGGCCGCGCCTTCTGTTCCGGGGCCGATCTTGCTGGAAATGCGGAAATGTCTGTCACTGGCGGCGACCGCGCTTACGCTTCGCTGAGCCAGCGTTACAATCCGATGATACAGGCTCTGGCGTCCCTTCCCGTACCGGTCATCTCGGTTGTCCAGGGACCGGCGGCCGGTATCGGCTGTTCCATCGCGCTGGCCGCCGACTTCGTGATCGCGGGAAAGAGCGGCTATTTCCTCCAGGCATTCGCCAATATCGGCCTCGTACCCGATGGCGGATCCAGCTGGATGCTACCTCGCCTTATCGGCGCTGCCCAGGCGACCCGCATGATGATGCTGGGCGAAAAAATCTATGCCGAAGAGGCAGAGCGTCTTGGCCTGATCTACAAATGTGTCGAAGACGATGCGCTGGAAAGCGAAGCGCAGGCACTGACGGAACGGCTGGCGAATGGACCTACCCTCGCGCTGGGCCTGATGAAGCAAACATTGCGTGAAGGATTGTCCCAGGATCTTGCCACCACGCTCGGAGCGGAGGCCCGGGCCCAGCGTATCGCCGGCAATACGCAGGACGCTGTCGAAGGTGCCATGGCCTTCCTCCAGAAGCGAAAGGCCGAGTTCAAGGGAAACTGATCCATGGGGGGTGTGAGCGAAGCGCAGCTCGCCGACTGGCAGGAAGCAGTCGGATCCGAACTGGTCGAGGAGGAAGCGCTCGATCCGCTTGCCCTGCGCCGCTTCGCGCGGGCGATCGGCCGGCAGGACGAAACCGACCATGTACCCCTGCCGCACTGGGCTTTTTTTCTGCCCTGCCCCCACAACGATACGATCGGCCCGGATGGACACCCCAAACGCGGGGACTTCCTGCCCGATATCACGCTCCCGCGGCGTATGTTCGCAGCGTCATCCATGACATTCGATGGAGCTTTGAAAACTGGCGCACCGGCCCGGCAGACGAGCCGCGTGGCAGAGGTCACGCGAAAGTCGGGAAACAGCGGCGATCTTGTTTTCGTCAAAGTCGAGAAACGCCTCGAACAGGGCGGCGAGGTTCGCGTGCGCGAGATGCAGACCTATGTTTATCGTGGCGCAGGCGAACGCACTCCCCTCCCTGTGCCAGCCCGGACAATGCCTCAGGGCCAAAGTTGGCAGCCGAACGAGGTCGATCTCTTTCGCTTCTCTGCGGCGACTTTCAACGGACACCGAATACACTATGATCTCCCTTACACGACCGGGGTCGAGGGTTATCCGGCGCTGATTGTTCACGGTCCCTTCACCGCTGCAAGGCTGGCTGAACTGGCCATGCATGACGGATTCCTTGCGACGTTTTCCTTTCGCGCCAAAGCACCTCTCTTTCTCGGCCAGCCGATCTTCTTGAGGAAGGCAGGGCAAGGCTCTTACGAGGCCGTAAGATGCGATGGGGCCATCGCCATGGCTGCGACTGCCGAGTTTCGATGACCAAAGACCTGATCCCAATCCGCGCAGCCGCCAGGGCAGCCGCCGAATATATCGATAAAGTACGGGCCAGGCTCGCCGACACGGTCGCGCCCGAAGGCAAGCTCGATCACGATATTGCAGAGCGCGAACAGCATTTGCTCCATGGATATGCGTGGATGGCCACCCTGTCGGCTGCCCTCGGCGCTTTCGCCGAATGGGCAGAGCGGGCCGAGAATTCCGGGAGCTTCGGCGAGCTCGAAAAACTCGTCCTTGGCGTCGGCACGGGCGAATATTGCGCCCAGATTGCTGGCGGGGTCGTGATGAGCCAGAACGAAGTCGTCCGGCCTTCCGCATATGGGCTTGATGTCGAGGCGCAGGCCTTCGCCAGTGACCCAGCCGTCGATTATTTCATCAAGGAGGGCAACACCGCGAAAACGCGCGCGGCTCTGGCTCACCGGCTCGCGGAGGGCGAACGCCCCTTCGAAGGTACTGGCGACGAGACGCTCGACATGATCCGCGACCAGTTCAGAGCCTTCGCCGCCGATCGGATCGCGCCGCACGCCCATGCCTGGCATCTCGCCGATGCACTTATCCCGATGGAAGTGGTCCAGGAAATGGCCGACCTCGGTGTGTTCGGCGTATGCATAGCGGAAGAATTCGGCGGTCTCGGTCTCGGTAAACTGGCCATGTGCCTTGTCTCGGAAGAGCTTTCACGCGGCTGGATTTGCGCAGGTTCGCTCGGCACGCGCTCGGAAATTGCGAGCGAACTAATTGGCGAAAACGGTACCGAGGAGCAGAAAGCCAAATTCCTTCCCCGCATTGCCGATGGATCGATTTTGCCCACCGCCGTGTTCACCGAACCCGACACGGGTTCGGATCTCGCTTCGGTGCGCACAAGGGCATCCCGCACTCCCGATGGCAACTGGCGCATCGACGGGTCCAAGACCTGGATCACCCATGCAGCCCGCGCCGATCTGATGACCATTCTCTGCCGCACCGATCAGAATACGCCAGGCTATGGGGGCCTCTCCATGTTCCTCGCCGAAAAGACCCGTGGGACCGCGCAATCCGCCTTTCCCGATGATGGTATAGCGGGAGACGAGATTGAGGTCCTCGGCTACCGCGGCATGAAAGAATATACGCTGGGCTTCGACGGGTTTGCAGTGGGCGCCGACGGGTTGTTGGGGGGTGCCGAGGGACAGGGTTTCAAGCAGCTGATGCGGACATTCGAAGGTGCGCGCATCCAGACCGCCGCTCGCGCAATCGGGGTAGGCTGGAACGCGTTTGATCTCGGCCTGCGCTATGCCATGCAACGTACGCAGTTCGGCAAGCCGTTACTTTCCTTCCCCCGGGTTTCCGACAAGCTCGCAATGATGGTCTGCGAACTCGTCATGGTGCGCGAATTGACCTATTCGGCCGCGCGCCACAAGGACCGCGGCGAACGCTGCGATATCGAGGCGGGAATGGCCAAACTTCTCGCCGCCCGCGTCGCCTGGGCGAATGCCGACAATGCGCTGCAAATTCATGGCGGGAACGGCTATGCGCTGGAATATGAGATCAGCCGTGTTCTCTGCGATGCGCGCATTCTCAATATCTTCGAGGGAGCGGGCGAGATTCAGGCGCATATTATCGGCCGGGGCCTTGTTGCCGCACGTTAGTCCCCCTGCCACACTGGGCAACCGTTGCAGCGAGCAACCCCTGGAAAGAGATTCTCCTGAGCGTTTAGGCTAAATCCAAAAGTTTGGTAGCGGAGGAGGGAAATATAGAGAGCATATAACGTGCTGATTTACCTAATAAACTTTTTGAGTCGTCTTGCAAATACCCCCATCAATACCCCCAAAATCGGACAGATGAGATAAAGCGCCTTTGGCAAACGACGACTTGTTATTCATAGTGACTGGTAAAACGAGCGTCGGCCGTTTTTTGGGCCGATCAGAAGGCGAAACGCCAGGTCACGATCCATCCGCCTGATCGGACATCGAGGGCATGTCATGGTCGGGCATGGATGGCATATAGTGGCCCGCATGAGGATCGGGTGTGTTGCTAGGCTGGGCATTCACCGGCGGGGGAGTGGCCGCAGGGGACGACGCTACTACCGGAGTGCTCGCCGGTCGGTCTGGTTGCCTACCGGCAGTCGCAGCTTCACCCGACCGGTTCGTGTTGGCCTCTCCAGCGGGAGAGGCAGCGTTGTCTCTTTCGCCTTCGCCAGCACCTGTGCTCTCGGTCGGCGGGGCCGTATACAGTGGCAAGGCTTCAGCTTCTGATGAAGTGTCCTGCGTCTGATCACAGGCAGCGAGCCCTAGCCCCAATGCCGCCGCAGAAAGGGGGGCAACAAACGCGTTCCGATTTGATCTGCGCATCATCCTATCCTTCAAAGCCAGGAGATACCAAGATGATTGGCACCGTGCGCAAGCTCGCCGCCCAGAAAGCCCTGCACCAGCACGAGAGCGGCCATGGCAAAGATTGCGGCGCGAAGCGGGGTCCTGCTCGCGGAAGCACGGCTCGCCAGATAGGCCATCGCCAGACCGAGGACGGCGATCAGCATTCCGTTCCAGCGATGAACCTGCATCGCGGTATCTCCGCCGAACCATAGACCGGTATGGATCCAACCGAATATGGCCGCCGCGACCGCCCCGGCGGCACCGCCATAAACAAGTACGCGCACTGCCGGCTCTAGGCCTGTGCCCTTCCGTGCGATGATGAATAGCTCGGTGAGAGCTGCCATAAAGAACAAGGCGATCGGAAAGTGTACGGTGGCGGGATGCAGCGATTTGAGCACACCGACCACGCCCTTGTCGCCTTCGCCTGCATCCTGTCCCTTCGCCCCGTCATGATCAGCAGCCGTATCGCCGTGCCCCTGCGCAGACTGGATATCTTCTGACGCCGCATCGGAGACGACAGCACTGGCCGCTTCACCATGTTCTTCGTCGCCATGGGCCTGGGCCGGACTTATCCAGAGCAGACTGGCGGCCACAATAGCCATGAATTGGATTGGTTTCATTCTCTACGGACTCCGGTCTTGGCGACAGTCGTGCGACCTATTGTGTCGGCAATGCTCTGCGAACCCTCATCTCTTACCTTGATAGAGCGCGGCGAACGACGGCGCGTGAGGGTTCAAATTTGACTCACGCGATGGGTTGGGTCTCTTGCCTTGCACAGCGCTTTGGTGAGGGTGGCCAGCCTCAGGCACAAAACGAAAGCCCGGCCACCATCTCCTAATCGTCTTGCGGCATGTTCTGGTGAGCCGCCATCTGCTCCATCATGTCGTGCATCATCATCATGCGCTGGTGACAGGCCGCCATCATATCAGCCTTGTCCCCCTGCATCATGCCCGTCATGTGTTCCTGCATCGCTGTGCGGTGCTCGGCCATAAGCCTTTGGCGTTCGGCAGGATCGCTCGCCGCGTGGGCCTGCTGCATCAGCGCGCGCATTTCTGCCATCTTCTCGCGATGGGCCGCCATAGCGTCGGAATCCTGCATCATGTGGCCAGCGTGATCCTGCTGCTGTGCCGCAGCTTGAGCTCCGTGGTCATGCTGTTGCTGGGCCATCGCCGGAGTGGCTGTCAGGCCAGTGGCGAGTATGAGAGCTAGAACTGTCCGTTTCATAATCGATTTCCTTTCGTCGGTCATGCGATGGGTGCTGTGCGCATTCATTCTCTTTACGCAGCCGGTAGCTCCTCCCCTCAAACAATTACCGCGCCCACCGGAGACGGCTGAGCCGATCGCACAGCCGGTTGCAGGAATGGTGTTTTTCGGTCACCCTTTTTGACCGAAGCCTGTAGAGATGAATGGGACAGATCATGGTGACAACAGAGCCGTCGGAGAAGCAGTCGTGAGCACGGTCAATGAGAACGGCAGCTGGGATATCCCGGAGCCCGATCATGCCGAACTGGTGCAAATGCGCATTCGCCTCATAACTCTCGAGAACATAGTTCTCGGCCTTTTGTCCGGGGCGAGCGATGAACAGATCGAACAGATCAGGAAACGAGCGGACATGATCGAACCGCGCCCTGAGGCGAGCCGACATCCGCTTACCGAACTGGCAGCAGGTGACATGCGGAAATTTCTCGAACGCGCTGCTCGCATGGCCAAGACCGAGAGCCGCGAAGACCGTGACTGATTCACGCTTCGGGGCGCCAAGGACTCTGTCCGGGACCTGGAAATCCGGACGATCGCTATTTGCTTGCGCAGATTTTTCGGGCGTACCTGCAGCATGACCAGAACCCATTGGCTGATCTTTTTTTGTGGAAGCCTGATCGCGTTCGTCTGGGAGATTTTCCAGATGCCGTTTTTCAAGCCGGGAAATCTCGAGCCTTATGAGCAGACCATTCGCTGCGGCATTGCAAGCCTGGGCGATGGCGTGATCCTGCTGACAGCGTATAGCCTTGCAGCATTGCGCGGCGGGCGCGCGTGGCCCTGGCAAGCCGCCAAAATGCCCTATGCGGTCTATTTCGGTTTCGGGCTTGTCGTCGCCATCGTCGTTGAAATGATCGCTACTTCGCTTCCGGCAGAAAGCTTCCTGAGCTGGCGCTACAGCGATTTGATGCCGCAGGAGCCAGTGACGGGACTGGCGCTGATTCCGATCGCGATGTGGACGATCGTGCCGGCGCTCACGATCCTTCTGGTCCGCTTTGCCCGAGCCGAACCTGATTAAACTGGGAGCGGCTTCAGGGGGCATTCGGCACATGTTTCGCCCGCCGCCTGATCCAAGGGAACCGGTTGGCAAGCAAGACAAAGCCCGAAACCGCGATGATTGTCCCGCCGATCCCGAACAACAGCAGCCACCAGCTGTTGATCCGGTCGCGCTGCGTCCAGTCCATAATATGCAGCCCCCAGACAAAGTCGAACAAGCGCCAGGTGTCGCTGCGGGCAGCGAGCACCGAGCCGCTGGATGCATCGATGTAGACGCGGGTATTATCCTCATCGCCGTAAGTGATCTGCCACGCCGGGAACGGACCACGGAATTCGGTCCCGACAGCGTCTTCGATGAGGCGTGTGGTCGCTACGGTGGTCGGTGGCCCGGTCCAGGCACGTCGGGCGATGGCCCGTGCGCTCGCGGCGGGAAGGGGCGAGATGAGCATGCCGCTATCCGGGTCGCGGAGCGTGACGCTTCCATCGTCCCGGCGGACCTCGGTTACGGCCCTGCCGGCGACCGCGCGCGTCGCAAGGGAAACCACCCCCTCTCTGCTATCGAGCCATTCTGGCATGACAGCATCGGCGGGCAGAACCTCCGGCGCGCGCGAAACGACATGTTCGGACCGAACCTCTTCGATGTCGAGGAACGACATCAGCGCCCCGGTGATCATCCACAGTAGCACCTGGACGCCGACAAAGACTGCCAGCCATTTGTGAAGCTTGCTGCCCAGCACATGAAGACGCAGCTTGAAAGAGCGTGTCGCCAATCGGTGTTCCCCCGATCAGATCAGTTATTACGCGGTGCGCGTGACGATGAATGGTACTGAACGATCTTCCAGCCATCTGCATCATGGGCGAGGACCGAGGTCGCAACCCCTTCGCGGTCGATTACGCGGCCGTCGGCCAGTTCGATCCGATAGGTGTAAGTTTCGCGGCCATAAGCCATATGTCCCATCCGGGTGACTGCGAGCGTCGGTTCGCCGAAGGTGAAGCTGGTTATTGCATCGAGTTCCGGTCCCAGGTGATGCTCCATGTAATACGTGAAGCTGCCTTCCGCCTTGCCGTTTTCGTAAACGAAGGATTCCTCGGCAAACAGCGCGGCCATGGCCTCTGCATCGCGCGACGTCAGGGCATCGCGATACGATGTCAGGACCGCTACGGCTCCGGCCACGTCATCGTTCATCGCAGCCATATGCTCAGCGTGGTTCATGCCCTGCTCCGTATGGTCCATCTGCGTCGAAGCCGTAGGGTCCGAGTGCGCGGAATGATCCATGGATTGTGCCAGGGCGGGAGTGCCGCCTGCAGCCAAGGCCAGGGCGACCGCGCTTAGAGATAGTCTTATCCTCATTGGATATTTCCTTCCTTTAAAACCAGAATCGCAAGCCCACGACGTAATTCGTCACGCTCGCGTCTTCCCCTGCGGCGCGTGCAAAATCGGCGCTTTGTCCAATCCGCCATTCCTGGGAAACGCCGACATAAGGCGCGAATTCGCGTGCGAACTCGTAGCGAAGACGCAGACCTGCCTCGATCCGGTCGAGACCTGAGCCGATACCCAGTTCAGGAATATCCTGCGCCGAAAGAGCGATTTCGGCACGCGGCTGAAGGATCAGCCGCTGCGTGATGCGCTGATCAAGCTCGCCCTCAAAGCGCGCGGTTACATCACCCTTGTTCGATACGAACGCCGCGACGTCTACCTCGAACTGGTAGGGAGCAATGCCCTGTATGCCAATGACAGCATGGGTGCGCTCGGGTCCTGTTAAATCCTGGCGCACACCTGTCTGTAGGTCGAAAAAGGGAGCGATCGCCCGGCTCCAGAGTGCCTGGACTTCGGCTCCCTCGACAGGCTCACCGAAGCTGCCTTCGCCCTCGGATTTGAACCAGAACTTGTCGATATCACCACCATAATAGCCCTGGATGTCCCAAAGATATCCATCCACTCCCTCGCGGGCGCGGTATTCGAGCCGGTCGCCCTGAAACCAGAAGCGCATCCCGCCGTCGGTCTCGCGGACAAGTTCGCGCCGCGCTTCGTTCATGGCTTCCTCGCCCCAGATCGCGACCGCCGCGCGCGCGGGACCGCTCCCGGCTTCGGGAGGAGGCGGCAGCAGCGGGATATCGTCGTTCGAGCCCATCTGCATCGCCGAATGGTCCATGCCCTGCATGTCCTGTGAACCCGTCTGCCCATGGTTCATCTGGCTGTGATCCATCTGCCCATGGTCCATCGACGAACTGGCGGCTTCCGCCTGTCCCATCTCGCCGTGATTCATCTGCGAATGATCCATCGCGCCTTCGGCAGGCGTGCCATGCGGCATCGAGCCATGATCCATTCCTTCATGACTCCCGGGTGTAGTCTCCGGACGGGCAGCGTCCATCGGCATTGCCATGCCCGAATGACCATCCTGAGCGGTCGTCGAACCATGAGACATCGTCGAATGGTCCATCGTCGAATGGTCCATCGCAACTTCAGGCTGGGCAGCGGGGCCGCAAGCCCCCTCTGCTACCGGATGCCCCATCGCGCGATGGCGCTCGGCTGCCGCCTCGCACTTTGTTTTGGCGTCAGCCTGCGCCTCGGCGCTCTGCTGCGGTTCCACTGGCGAGTGACCCGCATGCTGCGCCGCGGCGGGGGAGGCGAGAACCGAACCCGCGGCGGCCGAGGCAAGCAGGCTGATGATAGATATCTTCATGCGCCCTCTCCGGCAGGATTGGCAACCGTGACGATCTGAAACATCCCGGCATGCATGTGATAGAGAAGGTGGCAGTGGAAGGCCCAGTCGCCCGGCTCGTCCGCCGTCAGGTCGAACTGCGCGCTGCCGCCCGGCTGCACGTTAACGGTGTGCTTGAGCGGCTGACGATCGGCAGGTGCGCCGTTAACCAGTTCGAAGAAGTGTCCGTGCAGATGGATCGGGTGCGCCATCATCGTGTTGTTTATCAATTTGACACGGACGCGTTCGTTATAGGCGAACCGGATTGGCTCGTCGGAGACGGCGGAGAACTTCTTGCCGTCGAACGACCACATGTAGCGTTCCATATTGCCGGTCAGATGGATTTCCATCCGGCGCGAAGGGGTCCTGTTTTCCTGATGCGATGCAAGCGAGCGAAGCTTGCGATAATCGAGGGTGCGGTGCGGCACATCGGCAAGGCCAATCCCGGGGTCGCCCATACGGTCGACCGGGTTCATCGCAACCATGTCGAGACCAGGTCCGACCCTTACATCAGGCGGCAGCCGTGATGTGTCGCGCATCTGCATGCCCGACATACCAGCCATTTCCGACTCGCCAGACGAACCATGGTCCATTCCTGCCATGTCGCCGCCACTGTCATGGTCCATTCCAGACATGCCGGCATCGCTGCCCGAGCCGTGGTCCATGCCGCTCATACCCATGTCGGCCATGGTCAGCAGCGGGGGGTCACGCAGCGGCGGGATGGCGGCGCGCGCTCCAGGCGTGCTCGTCAGCGTTGCGATGCCCATGCCCGAGCGGTCCATCGACTCCGCCACCAGCGTATAGGCCTGTTGCTCGCCCGGCGTCACGACCACGTCGTAGGTTTCGGCGACGCCGATCTGGAACTCGTCGACTTCAACCGGCTCGACGTTCTGCCCGTCCGCCTGCACGACGGTCATTGGCAAACCAGGTATGCGGATGTTGAAGAAAGTCATGGCCCCGGCATTGATGAAGCGCAGCCGCACGCGCTCGCCGGGACGGAAGAGATATTCCAGATTGTCGAGCGGTCCGTGACCGTTGAGAAGGTAAGTGTAGGCCGCACTCGACACATCGAGAATGTCGGTCGGCATCATGCGCATTCTGGCCCACATCCGGCGATCCTCGCCCGAGAGCGGATAGTCGTCGGTCCAGGTGTTCTGGTTGTAGTTGAAGTAGCCTTCGCCCTTCTTGAGCTTGTCGAAAATCGCATGGGGCGACATCTCGCTGAATTCGCTCAGCACGACGACATATTCGCGTTCGGCCTGCACCGGATCGGGGCCTGCGGGATCAACCACGATCGGACCGTAATGACCGGCCTGTTCCTGCAGCCCGCTATGCGAATGCCACCAATAGGTGCCTGCCTGCCGCACGGGAAATTCCGCTGTGAAGGTCTCGCCCGGCTTCACGCCGGGAAAACTTACGCCCGGCACGCCATCGAGCTGGAACGGCACGAGCAGACCGTGCCAGTGGATCGAGGTGTCTTCCTCAAGCTGGTTATGGACGTTGAGGCGGACGGTGGTCCCTTCGCGCAGGCGAAGGAGTGGCCCCGGGATGCTGCCATTGACGGCAATCGCGCCGCCACGCCTGTTGCCGGTGGAGAAAGCCGAGCGCGCAACCGTCAGATCGATATTCGGTCCGGTCGCCTCATCGATACCTCGCCGGGCGGCCCCGGAGAGCAGATCTCCGCCTCGCGCCCAGGCGGGAACGGCACCGGCCAGGCTAAGCAGGCCGAGCCCGCTGGCACTTGTTCCAAGGAATCTTCGGCGATTGAGGGCAGGCATAGGGGGCTCCTGAAAATGCGTATACCGTCACATACGCGGTCAGCTGCCCTACCCCTCAAACTTTTCGAACCGCTCCTTCAGCCGGTTGCGCGCACGATAGATGCGCGTCTCGACGGCTTTCTCGGTGGTGCCGAGCAGCTCGGCAGCCTCGGCCTGGCTGTACCCCTCGACAGTGACCAGCACGAGCGCCTCTTGTAGGCGCACCGGCAAGCGCCCGATTTCGGCCTGGACCAGCCGCAGCTGTTCGCGGGCTCCGGCAACATTTTCGGGATTAGGGGCATCGTCGGCAACGGCGTCGGCTTCCCGCCCATCCGGCAAACCAAGGAAGCCAATAACTTTCCTGCGGCGGAGCTTGTCGCGGCACCGGTTGAGAACGATTGTCGTCAAATAGGGACCGATGGGCTTGCTCGGATCGAGGCGATGACGTGTCAGCCAGACCGACGCGAGACCGTCCTGAACGACATCTTCGGCCCGCGATGGTGAACCCAGCATGCGCGTGGCAAGCGCAATCAACCGGGCGATCTCGCTCTCGACGAGAGCTGTGAACGCCCGCTTGTCACCGGCTATCGCCCGCCCGATCAGAGCTTCATCCGAAGTGTCATCCACCGCTGCCAAGGCTGGTCAGTCACGCGGATCGCGCGTGAGGGCCGCGGACACTTTCCGGTCGAACTGGAGCTGCTGATCGGAATCGAGAATTTCCCGCATGTCGAAGACGTGGCGCACGGTCGCTTTTTGCAAATCGCCCATGCGCGCATGCACCTCGTCGATCGCGGCACTGACTTCGGGCCCGTATTCGTGCTCGGTTTCCATTGCCTGGGCGAGCTGGGCGTTGGCTGCGCGCGCAGAGGCTTCGAGCCTTGCCTGTTCTACCGCGAAACGCGCTTCGAGCGCATCGAGCCGCTGCTCCTGGTCAGCCGTGAGCGACAGCTCATCGTGCACGAACTGGTGCAGGCCGCCCTCGGCATCGTTGTTGGCCCAGCGATCGGCGGCAAGCGCTCCTAGGCATCCGGCGAGCGCCGCCAGCAGGACCGCAAGGACAAGGTGAAACTTCTTCAACGTCTATGACCCCACATGAAGCAATGCAGCGGGTGACAGGGATTCTCCGCCAACGAGGCTCTCGCCAACAATTTCTGTAGGAGCGCCGTTTTCGGACGGCCATCCGCTGGTCCCTGCGCCTGCCGCCAGGCCGACGACAAACAGACCGGCGAACAAGGCCATTCTGCGTCGCTGATCGGCAATTTCGCCAAGCTGTCCTGCGCGCTGCCAGACGCCGTTCATGAAGTCGGGCGGCACGTCGCCAGCCTCCTGCGACGCCATCGTGCCGAGCATCGCATCGAGTGTCTGATTATCACGCATCCCTTGCTCCTGTCGGTTGCACGGTTCCTATACGCGACACTTCGCGCAAACCCTCAAGATAATTTGAGGGCAAGAAGCAATTGATGCGTAAAGGCATTGAGTCAAAAGCACGCGTCGTTTGTCGGCGCAGAATTTGCGCGGACACATTCTGGCAAAGTCATTCTGCTCGGCGCGGCCTCAGGAAAGGCAAATGTAAATGAGTTTCATCAATCCATCAAAACCGTTCAGTCGTTCGCTGGCGGCTTCGCTCCTCCTCGCCCTTGCAGCCTGCTCGAATGCGGCCCAGGCCGCGACATACACGATGTACCGCGACGCAGGGTGCGGGTGCTGTCTTAACTGGGCCGGTCACGTAGAACACGGGCTCGAAGCGGAGGTCGCCTCGGTCGACTCCGACGACATGGCTGCACTAAAGACAGCCAGGGGTGTACCGCAGGATCTGTGGTCGTGCCACACGATGGAAGTCGATGGCTATATCATCGAAGGCCACGTGCCGGCCGATGCCGTCGCGAAGCTATTACGCGAACGCCCCGAAGGAGTGGCAGGCCTGGCCGTGCCCGGAATGCCGCTTGGCTCGCCCGGGATGGAACTCGGGGACCAGGTGCAGCCCTATGATGTCATCGCCTTCGGCCCAGGCGGGCGGAGCGTGTTCGCATCCTACCCGTGAATATGGGCAGCCCTTTTTGCGCCAACTCTGACGGAGGACCATCATGTCGGACTATTCGGTCAAAACCTCAATTTTCATATGGGGCTGGACACTCAGCCTCTTCCTGCTTTTCAGCTACCTGATCTGCATCGGTTTCGGCCTGCTCGCGCCCGAACAGGCGCACATGCACGAAGCGTGGGCGCCGCTGCTTCCCGGTTTCGAGTGGCTGACCCTCTCGGGCTTTCTGGCAGGCGCTCTTGGAAGTTTTTTGTATGGTTGGTATATTGCTTTAATCGCGGTGCCGCTTTTCCGATATTTTCAGAAGCGTTTCAGTCGATAGACAGAGCTTGTCGCGGTAACTTGGTCCAAGAGGGGCAAGGCCTCGTCTGGCTCATTTCGATCGCATATTATTACTGGAGCTAGAGCCATTCCCAGAACTCCGTCCCAAGGAGAGAGGCGATCCCTGTTAGTTCACGTCGCCATCGGCGCTGTTCTGGGTGTAGTGATTCTTCACCCGCTCACGACGCTCGTCTTTTGGTACGAGTTTGGTGCCTTGGCCTTTGCCGACCAAGACAGCGCACTCAGCTTCATAATCGACCGGACTCTCTCCGCGTTTGCGTTCGAAATGTTTGCAATGAGCTTGATATATGCCGCGATCGGCGGCGCGATCGGACTGGGTTTTGGAGTGTATCATGTTCGGCTCGTGCACGAGCGGTCCAGAGTTCGCTTTCTGGAACGCGAACTCAATGAAGAACTTCCATTACTAATAGCTCGCGGCGAAAGCGAGCAGCTGGAATTCAAATCTTCCTTCCGTTGGGACAGGCGTCAGGAGAAAGTCAACCGCAGCTTGCAGCAAGTCATCGTCAAAACCCTGGCGGGGTTCCTCAACCAAGAGGGCGGCACTCTCCTTATCGGTGTCGAAGATGATGGCAGCATCGCGGGCATCGAGGCGGACATGCAAACGCTTAAGTCCGCCAACCAGGATGGCTTCGAACGTTTATTGATGGACACAGCAAAAGAGGGTCTTGGAGGACACGCGTGTGCTCTGATCCATTGTAGGTTCCACAAACTCGAGGAAAAGATCGTTTGCCGAGTTATTGTGGAGAAGAGCTTGGAGCCGATCTATTTTTCCGAAGGGAGCGTGGCCCGGTTCATGCTGCGAGCAGGCAATAGCACGCGTGAGCTCGATGTGCGCGAAGCTCAGGCTTATCTCCAGCATCGCGGGAAAGTGAGCATCTAACCGCTGGTCTGTGGGACAGCACGCGTGTTCGGAGCGCTTTGTCGATCGGCTCAGTTCCTGCAAATTTATGATGCGGTTGGGGCTTCGCCCCGCCACATACTCAAAAATATTGAGGGATGAGCCCCGACCGAACGTACTGTCCGGCATGATCTTTCTTGAACGGGAGACCATCGACAGGGGAAAGTCTTGCAAGACCATGAGCACGAGAATCAAAGCGAAACAGCTGGCTCGATAACCCTGCTGGGCGGCGTGGCGATGGGAACCGGCGTCATGATCGGTGCCGGCATATTCGCGCTGACCGGGCAGATCGCCGAGCTTGCCGGTCCGCTCTTCCCCTTATCCTTCATCGCTGGCGCGCTGGTAACCTCGCTGGCGGCGTACAGCTATATCAAGATGTCGAACAAATGGCCGTCTTCGGGCGGCATCGCGATGATCTTGCAGAAAGCATACGGACCCGGCGTGATCGCCGCCTCTGCCTCGCTCCTAATGGCGCTGTCGATGGTGATTAACGAGAGCCTCGTGGCCCGCACCTTTGCCACTTACGCGCTGCGCCCGTTCGGCCTCGAAAGCAGCGGGTGGCTCGTTTCTCTCGCAGCGCTTGCCGTCATCATTTTCGCCTATCTCGTCAATGCAGCGGGCAACAGGTCGGTAAGCGGCTTCTCGCTTATCATGTCCGCCATCAAGATCGGCGGCATCGCGCTGTTCGCAGTCGCCGCGATCTTGGCCAGCGGTTTTTCATCAGGCGCATTTTCGCAGCCCGTCTCGCTGACCAATGCAGAAGCCCTGCTCGCCTCGGTTGCTTTCTCGATCCTCGCCTTCAAGGGCTTCACCACGATTACCAATAGCGGCGGCGAAATCGTCGACCCGCACAAGAATGTCGGCCGGACGATCATGATCTCGATCGCGGTCTGTATCGTGATCTATCTGCTTGTCGCAGTGGCGGTGGGTTCGAGCCTGAGCATATCCGAGATCGTCGAGGCGCGCGATTATTCGCTCGCAGCAGCGGCGCGTCCGGCGCTGGGAGAACTGGGCTTCTATTTCACCGTCGCGATCGCGATCGCCGCAACGACTTCGGGCGTGATCGCGAGCGTATTTGCCGTGTCGCGCATGCTTGCGATGCTGACCGACATGAAGATGATCCCGCACAGCCATTTCGGCATGAGCGGCGGGATACGCAGCCACATGCTGGTCTATACGGTGGTCATTGCCGGGACGCTTGCCGTCCTGTTCGATCTGTCGCGGATCGCCTCGCTGGGCGCCTTCTTCTACCTCGTCATGGATATGCTGGTGCACTGGGGCGTCCTGCGTCACCTGCGCAAGGAAGTCGGCGCGCGAGCATCAATACTTCTTACAGCACTCGCGGCAGATGGCGTGGTCCTCGCAGCCTTTACCGCGGCCAAATTGCGCAGCGATCCTGCCGTTGTCGCCTATGCGGCGATCGGCATCGTCGCGGTGTTCGTGGGGGAATGGATCTACCTCTCGCGCAATTCCGAAGCGCCCGCTTCTCACAAAGATGATCGGTCAGGAGAGAAGAGTTGATGGCACCTTCTTCAACCAGCTTTGCCGCTTTTACGCCGGGCTTTTTCGAAACCGTTTCCCGAAAACCTGAGTTGACGAAGCGAAACGTCAAGAAAAACAGATGGAGCGATTCATGACGACCCGAACAGCGGCGGTCTACCGCATGGTGATGGAGGACCATGTCTGTCCCTATGGCATCAAGACGGTCGATCTTGTCAAGCGGCAAGGCTTCGAGGTCGACGATCATCACCTGACCAGCAGGGAGGAAACCGATGCGTTCAAGGACAAGTACGACGTCGAGACCACCCCGCAGACCTTTATCGAAGGCAAGCGCATTGGCGGCTATGACGATGTCCGCGAATTCTTCGGCAAGAGCCGCTCGCAGCCTGAGGAAGGCGAAACCAGCTATCAGCCGGTCATTGCGATTTTCGCGGTCGCGCTGCTGCTCGCGCTAGGGCTGAGCTGGGCGTTTTTTGACGACCTCTTCACTGTCCGGGCCGCAGAATGGTTCGTGAGCCTGTCGATGACCCTGCTCGCCGTTCAGAAGCTTCAGGACGTGCGCAGTTTCTCGACGATGTTCCTCAACTACGACCTGCTCGCACGGCGCTGGGTGCCCTATGGCTTCGTCTACCCGTTCGGCGAAGCCGCTGCCGGCATTCTCATGACCGCGGGCGCGCTGACCTGGCTCTCGGCCCCGCTGGCATTGTTCATCGGCACAGTCGGCGCTGTCAGCGTCTTCAAGGCTGTCTACATCGACAAGCGCGAGCTTAAATGCGCCTGCGTGGGCGGCAGCAGCAATGTGCCGCTCGGCTTTGTCTCGCTGACCGAAAATCTGTTCATGATCGGAATGGGTCTGTGGATGGGCGCGAAGCTTCTCGCATGATCACCGCGCTCCTTCTCTCCGTCTTTCTGTTCCTCTCGGCTGTCGCTTCGCACCTTGCCATTCTGGGTGTCGGTCACCGGCTTCTCGACCGGCGCCGCGATACGCAGGCAAAGCTTGCCGTTTCGCTGATCGTGCTCGCGTCGCATTTCCTCGTGGCGATCCTTTTTGCCGCAGGTTTCTGGCTGGGCGCGCAATGGGGCCTGGGAGGTTTCGACAAGGCGCCTTCCATGGACTGGATGGACTACTTCTATTTCTCGCTCATCAACGTGACCACACTGGGCCTGGGCGACATTTATCCGACCGAGCACCTGAGAGTCCTGGCCGGCGTCGAGGCCCTCACCGGCTTCGCTCTCATCAGCTGCTCGGCGCAGCTATTCTGGACCATGATGCACAAAGGAGAAAAAGCATGACTGAAAAGACGACCCACTCGGACAAGGGAGGGGGCGGCAGCTACTGGCGATTCATGGCCATGGTGTCGACCTCGACCGTGATCATGTTCTTCCTGATGTATGCCAACACCTTTACCGTCGATGATCTTTTCTGGAGCGAAACGCGCTTCTGGATGATGTTTGTCATGGGCGCGATGATGATGGTTGTCATGCTGCTCTTCATGTGGGGCATGTACAAGGACCGGACCAAGAACTTCATTATTCTGGGCGTCGGCGCCTTCGTGTTCGCCCTCGCGCTGTGGCTGGTGCGCAGCCAGACCACCGTCGACGATACCGAATATATGGCAGCGATGATCCCGCACCACTCGATCGCGATCATGACCAGCGAACGCGCGAGCCTGAAGGATCCTCGCGTGCGCGAACTCGCTCAGGCCATCATCGTCGCCCAGCGCCGCGAAATCGCCGAGATGAAATATCTCATCGACGATATCGAGCAGAACGGTCCTCGGACCGAAGAACGCCTGCCCGAGGAGATGCAGCCATGAACAAGATAGCTTTCACGGCGCTCATCGCGCTACCGCTTGCCGCCTGCAATTCGAACACCGCTCCGGGCAACGACCGCGAAGCCCAGCTCGACCCGCCTGCCACTGCCGCGCCGATCGAGGATGCGGCCAGTGCACTGGCAAATGTTGACTCAGGCCTGATGCTTCCCGGGACCATGAATGACGCGGATCTTGCTGCTCTGGGCGCAGGACAGGCCTGCCAGTTCCGCCTGACCGAAGTGGCCTTTCCCTCATTTGTCTATGACGGCGACGGGGGCGGAGCAATCAAGATCAATGGCAAATTGATCCCCGTCACTGCCGATGGCCCCGGCAGCTATTCGAACGGTGAGCTTCGGATCAGAACCCGCATGCTGGATGATGAAGGCGATGCGAGCCTGCAGATGCAGGAGATGATCGTGGCAGCGCCAAGAGCCAAGGATGAGTTTGGCTTTTGGGGCTATACCACCTGTCCAGCCGAGGGAGCCTGATACTGGCAGGGCGCATGGGCGGGCCGTCGGTTACCCCATGCGCCCGCGCCTCCGCCCTTCGTCGCCCTCACCAGTTTTAACAGGAACAAGCAGATGACCGATACGAGGCCCATCGCTGTCTTCGGCGCAGGCGGGAAGACCGGCACCGAGCTACTGAGGCATGCCCTTGCCCGGGACATACCGATCCGCGCCTTCGAACACACGGTGCCCGGACCAGACGAGCGGGTGGGCGACTTCGAATATATCGAATGCGATGTGCTGTCGGACGATTTCGCTGGCGATCTCGATGGCTGCCGCGCGGTTATCTCGACCCTCGGTGTCGCTTTTGGTCCGGGCAATGCGATCGATCCACCGCCGCTTTATACCGATGGCACGCGCAACCTGCTCGGGGCGATGGCACAGACGAAGATCGACCGCATTGCCGTGATCTCCGCTGCCTTTGTCGAACATCAGTCGAGCGTCCCGGCCTGGTTTGAGCTCACCGCCAAGCCTGCATTGTTCAATATACTCGAGCAGATGCGCGCCATGGAAGCGATGCTCAGCGACGCCCAAGGTATCAAATGGACGGCCGCACGGCCGGGCTGGCTGCTGGATGAGCCTTACACCGGCGATGCCGTCATTACGGACGAACGCTTGGCAGAAGGCTGTTTCCGCTGCCGTCATGCTGATCTAGCGGCGAGCCTGCTTGAATTCGTGTGCGAAGATACCTGGATCAACGCAAAGCCTGCCATCGGCAGGCCCGAAGCCGAACGTTTCGAAAGTCCTGCCGCCATCAAGGCCGAACTCGGGATCGATTAAACGTCGTAACATTTTTCAATCTGTAACGAGCCCGAACGTTACAGACTTTGAGCAACAGACAAGGAAGTCGCATGTTTCTGGAGAAAATCAAAACCCCCGGTCTCTCACACCTTTCCTACATCATCGGCTCGGGCGGAAAGGCAGCGGTCATCGATCCGCGCCGGGACTGCGAGGTCTATGTCGAAAAGGCCCGGGCCGAAGGGCTGGAGATAACGCATATCTTCGAAACCCATCGCAATGAGGATCTGCTCAGCGGCTCGCCGATCTTGGCCAATTTGACAGGAGCCACGGTCTATCACGGGCCCAACGCGGCAGGCGAAGTCATCTTTGCCAGGACCGCGCGCGAAGGCGATTGTTTCGAGCTGGGTCAATTGAAGATCGAAGTGCTTGAAACACCTGGACACACCGACGATCATCTCGCTTTCGTCATCCATGACAGCGAATATTCCGAGGGGCCGGTCGGCGTCTTTACCGGCGATGCCCTGTTCGTCGGCGATGTCGGGCGCACCGATTTCTATCCCGAGCGCAAGGAAGAAGTCGCGGGCCTTCTATTCGACTCCCTGCAGAAACTTTGCCGCCTCGGCGACCAGGCGATCATCTACCCAGCGCATGGTGCGGGCTCGGTCTGCGGATCGGGAATGGCGGACCGGGAATTCTCGACAATCGGCCACGAGCGGCGCAACAACCCGCGCCTGCGCATCTCCGACCGCGACGAGTTCATCAAGGCGAAGGTGGCAGAACAGCACTACCAACCGCCCTATTTCCGGCTGATGGAGCGGCTCAACCTTGAAGGGTCCAAAGCCGCGCCGCGGATTAAGCGGCCAAGGCGCTTGAGGCTGGGAGAGCTTGACGAGATCGAAGCCGATCACCTGATCGATGTGCGCGAGCCGCTCGCCTATGCCGCCGGTCATATGCCGGGTGCCATGTGCCTTCCGGTGGGAATGATACCGGCCTTTGCTGGATGGTTCCTCGGTGAAGGCGACAGGATCGCCCTCGTCGCTTCCGAGGAAGACCAGCTAGCCCAGGCCATGGCCCATCTGCTGCGCATCGGCCTCGATAATGTTGTCGGCGGCTATGTCGGCGTGGTTCCAGCCGCCGCACAGGGCAAAGCGATGCGCAGCATTCCCATGATCGGCACAGAAGAAGTCGCGCGCAAGCTTGATCGGGACAGCGGCGAGTGGACCCTGCTCGACGTGCGCGACGCGGACGAACGACAAGAAGCAAGCATCGACGGCTCAGAACATATCTATGTCGGTGAGCTCAATACGCGGTGGGAAGAGCTTGACCGCGACCGCCATTACACACTGATGTGCGCGAGCGGCATGCGGGCGAGCGTTGCCGCGGGCTGGCTGGCAAGCCAGGGCTTCAAGCGCCTCGACATCTATCTCGGCTCCATGGGGGCATGGAAGAACGCGCATAGCTGAAGTTTGGCCTCTCAGACTTCAAGGCGCAGACCCCGCAGCCGCAGTGCATTGCCAATCACCGATACGGAAGAGAGGCTCATGGCCGCCGCCGCGATCATCGGGCTGAGCAGCACTCCGAAGAAGGGATACAGCACGCCTGCCGCGACCGGAATGCCAAGCGTATTGTAAGCGAAGGCGAAAAACAGGTTCTGCCGGATGTTGCGCATCGTTCCGCGCGATAGCACGATGGCCTGCACCACTCCCGTCAGGTCCCCGCGAACCAGCGTCACACCGGCGCTTTCGATTGCAACATCGGTGCCGGTGCCCATGGCAATGCCGACATCGGCGGCGGCCAGTGCAGGCGCATCGTTGATCCCGTCCCCGGCCATGCCGACGCGGCGACCTTGCGCTTTCAGCTCTTCGATCTTGCGGTGCTTGTCTTCGGGCGAGACATTGGCGTGCACTTCGTCGATTCCCATTTCGCGCGCGACCGCTGCGGCAGTGCCGCGGCTGTCGCCAGTCAGCATAACGACCCGGATTTTGCGCGCGTGCAACGCCGCAATGGTCGCTGCGCTGGTGGGCTTGATCGGATCGGCCACCGCGATGAGCCCTGCCGGACGGCCATCGAATGCCACGAACATCACCGTCTGACCCTGTTTGCGCCCACTCTCGGCCGAGCCCAGCCAGGCCTCGTCATTGATCCCAACGCGCCGCATCATCTTCTCATTGCCGATCGCGACCCGGCGGCCCTGGACATTGGCTTCAACACCTTCCCCGGTCGTCGAAGCGAGATCCGTAGCATTGGCGGGGGAGACGCCGCGCGTCCGTGCACCTTCGACGATTGCGTGGGCCAGCGGATGTTCGCTGCCCATTTCGACGCCTGCAACCGCAGCCAGGAAATCGGCTTCGTCGATACCGATTGCTGGCGTCACCGCCACCAGATCGGGCTTGCCCATTGTCAACGTGCCGGTCTTGTCGACCACCAGCGTATCGATCTTCTCGAGTGTCTCCAGCGCCTCGGCATTGCGGATCAGGATGCCGTGCTGGGCACCCTTGCCGGTGCCGGTCATGATCGACATCGGCGTCGCGAGCCCGAGCGCGCAGGGGCATGCGATGATCAGCACCGCAATGGCATTGACCAGCGCATAGGCAAGCGCTGGTGCGGGACCCCAGATTCCCCAGACCACGAAGGTGACAATGGCTATCACCACCACCGCAGGCACGAACCAGCCCGCTACCTGATCCGCCAGTCGCTGGATCGGTGCGCGGCTGCGCTGTGCCTCGGCCACCATCTGGATGATCTTGGACAGCATCGTGTCCTTGCCCACGCCGGTTGCGCGCATGACGAACCCACCAGTCTGGTTGACTGTGCCGCCAATGACTGTGTCGCCAGCCTGTTTGGCGACCGGCAGCGGTTCGCCGCTGATCATGGATTCATCGATCGCGCTCGATCCCTCCTCGATTTCGCCATCGACGGGAACCTTGTCGCCGGGTCGAACGCGCAGACGATCGCCTGTGGTTAGCTGATCGAGCGGCACCTCGCGCTCGTCGCCTGAGCCAAAGATCTTGACCGCGCTGGGCGGTGCCAGCTCGAGCAGTGCGCGCAAGGCGCTCGAGGTCGAACCCCTGGCCTTGAGCTCGAGGACCTGTCCGAGCAGAACGAGCGTCGTGATGACCGCTGCCGCCTCGAAATAGACCCCGACCCGTCCCGAATGGTCGCGGAACGCTGCAGGGAACAGATCGGGCGCGACCGTCGCCACGACGCTAAAAAGATAGGCGATGGCCACGCCGAACCCGATCAGGGTGAACATGTTGAGATTGCGCGTCTTGAGCGACTGGATGGCCCGAACGAAGAACGGCCAGGCGCCCCATAGAACCACCGGGGTTGCGAGCGCAAATTGCGCCCACTGCGCCCAGGCCGGTTCTATCAGACGGTCGAAACTGAGCCCCGGTGCCATGTCGCTCATCGCATAGACGAACAGAGGCAGCGTGAGCAGCGCGCTCCACCAGAACCTACGCAGCATGTCGACCAGTTCGGGGTCGGGGCCATCGCCCAGCGAAACGGTTTCCGGTTCGAGCGCCATGCCGCAAATCGGGCATGAACCCGGCCCGGGCTGGCGGATTTCAGGGTGCATCGGACAGGTGTAGATCGTGCCTTCGGGCACATCCTCGACCGCGTCGAGATGCGCGCCCGAGAGATAGAGCTCGGGATCGGTGACGAACTTGTCGTGACAGCGCGGCGAACAGAAATAGTGTGTCGCGCCCTCATGCGTCGCGATATGCTGAGCCCCGTCGATTGCAACGCTCATGCCGCATACCGGGTCGATCGCGGTACCCTCGATCACACTCTGGTCCTTGCTCATCGCCTGTCCTTCCTAGCTCTTCACGACTACGAACTGCCCCATCATGCCTGCATCCTCGTGTTCGAGAATGTGGCAGTGATACATGTAGGGCAGGTCTGGGTCGGTGTGTTCTTCAAAACGCAGGAGAAGGCGTACCTGCTCGCGCGGGTTGACGATCACGGTATCCTTCAAACTGGTTTCCAATGGTGGGGGCGCTCGGCCATCGCGGTCGATCACACGAAACTGGACGTTATGGATATGAAACGGGTGGGCCATCATCGAAGCGTTGGCGATCTCCCAGATTTCCCATTGGCCGACTGGCACACGTTCGTTGATCACATTCATGTCCATCGCAGCACCGTTAATGGACATTCCGCCGCCCATCATGCCCATGTCGAGAACGAAACGCCGGGTTCGGACGGCTGACGACGGGTCGGTTGGAGCAAGCGATGCCAGTTGTGTCGGCACCCTGATGCGCTGGGCCGAACTTGCCGGCCTGATATCGAGGATTTGAAACACGTCTGCGGAAGCATCGCCGCTATCGCCGCGCCCCATCATCCCGCCGCCCATCATTCCGCGTCCGCCCATCATGCCCATGGCGTTTTCGGGACTGCTGGCAAGAAGGCGAAGCGGGCGTCCTTCCGAGAGATCGATAATTACCTGCGCGCGCTCCCCCGGGGCGAGCCTGACCGAGCGGACGATGTGCGAACGATCGAGCAAGCCGCCATCGCTCGCGATCAGTTGCATCGAACGATCACCTTCGAGCGAAAAATCGTAGAAGCGAGCGTTCGATCCGTTGAGGATGCGCAGCCGCAATTGGCCTGCCTGTGCGTCGAACACAGAGTTTTTAGTGCCGTTGACGAATATCCGGTTCCCGCGCACGCCCATCATCCGCGTATGCATGCTCAGCGGGTACACCAACCGGCCGGATCCATCGATAACGCGATCCTGAACGACTAGCGGAATATCGTCGACGCCATAGTCGCTCGGCAAGTCGAGGCGCTCTTCCTCGTCATCGCGAACATAGATCGGCGCGGCGAGCCCAGCATAGACCTGCGGCCCGGCTTCGCGCTCCAAATGCGAATGACACCAGTAGAGCGAGGCCCGCTGGCGCACTTCGAAAGAGGGGCTCCAGCGTTCGCCGGGACGGATCAACTGATGCGGCCCGCCGTCGGCTGCGGCAGGAAGTTCGAAACCATGCCAATGGACCGTAGCGCCTTCGGCCAGATTGTTGTCGATATGGAACTGCACCCGCTCGCCCCGGCGCATTTCAAGCGTCGGTCCCAGATAGGGTGCGTCGATGCCGATGGCGGGCGAAGCAACACCGGGGACGAATTCCTTCTGGCCTGGTGTCAAAGACAGGCGGAAAACCCGTGCGCCGTGCTCAATCTCGCCACGCTGCAAGGGCGGTATAGCGAGCGGATTGGACCCGTCAGTGCTGTCCAGCATCGATGCGTCTTGCGCTTTGCATCCCGCAAGCGGGAACGCGGCAAAGCCTGCAGCAGCAAAACCAGCGCTTTTGATCAGTGTGCGGCGGTCCACGGGGAATGCCTGGGTGATGCGCGGTATCCGGATCATGCTCCTCCTGTTTCGCGATGGGCGGCACCAGATTTGCCTGGCACCGCCCAACCGATTTACTCCTTCGTGATCGACGTGATCACACTGCCTTCAGAACCAGTACGAAATTCAAAGGCAATTCCCTCACCGACGCTTACTTCGCTGCGCAATTGCTCATCGGCTTCGAACGCCATCGTCATCGCCGGCCATTCGATCGCTGGGACCGGACCGTGGTCGACGGTTATCGTGCCCGCTTCGGCATCGATGGCGGTGATGGTGCCTTGCGCACTCGCGGTCTGCATTGCGCTGCCGGTGTCCGTCATTGGCATATCTTGGCCGTCCATCATCATTTCATTTTCAGCCATCGGCATGTCGTTCATCTCGGCAGTGTCCTGGCTAGAATCGCAGGCTGCCAGCGCCAGCGGCGCGGCCAATAGGGTTATGAGGGTTGTGTGACGCATTCTTCTTCTCCTTGGGGTTGGGTTGGCCGTTCCGGCCGGGGACGCCGCAGCAACAGATAGGCTGCGGGAAGCACGAACATGGACAGCAGCGGCGCGGTGATCATCCCGCCGATCATCGGCGCGGCGATGCGGCTCATCACTTCGGAGCCAGCCCCAGTGCCGATCAGGATCGGAAACAGGCCGGCGAGGATGACCGCGACGGTCATTGCCTTGGGCCGGACGCGCAGCAATGCCCCTTCACGGATGGCGGCTGAGACTTCCTCCGCATCCGAGTCCTTACCGCGCCGCTCCAGCGCAGCTTTCAGATAGATCAGCATGATGACGCCAAATTCGGCTGACACCCCGGCCAGCGCGATGAAGCCGACGGCGGTCGCGACCGACTGGTTGTATCCCATCAGGTAAAGCAGCCAGAAGCCGCCCGTCAGCGCGAACGGCAAGGTGCCCATGATGAGCAGCGCCTCGTCGAACCGGCGGAAGATCAGGTAAAGCAGCAGGAATATGATCGCGAGCGTAGCCGGAACGACGATCTGCAGACGTTCGTAGGCCCGCGTGAGATATTCAAACTGCCCGGCATAGGACAGGCTGACGCCCGGAGGCAGATCGACCTCGGCCGCGATAACCTCCTGCAGATCGCCAACCACAGAAGACAGATCGCGCCCGCGCACATCGATATAGACATAGCTTGTGGGACGGCCCTGTTCGCTCTTGAGCATGGGCGGGCCGCTGGTCACACGCACCTGCGCAACGGTACCAAGCGTGATCTGCTGACCAGACGGGGTCAGCACCGGCAGATTGCGCAGCTCGTCGACACTGTCGCGGATCTCGCGCGGATAGCGAACATTGATCGGGTATCTTGCGAGGCCTTCGACTGTACGGGCCACATTGGCACCGCCAATTGCGCCGGAGACGATCTGCTGCACGTCGGCGATGTTGAGACCGTAGCGGGCCGCTTCCAGCCGGTCGATATCGACATCGACATAGCGGCCTCCCGACAGCCTTTCAGCCAGCGCAGAACTGACGCCGGGAATGTTCTTTGCCGCCTGTTCGATCTGGAGCGCGACGCGTTCCAGCTCGCCGAGATCTTCGCCCGAAACCTTGACCCCGATCGGGCTCTTGATCCCGGTTGCGAGCATGTCGATCCGGTTGCGGATCGGCGGCACCCAGACATTGGCAAGGCCAGGCACCTGCACGGCGCGGTCCAGTTCCTCGACCAGCATGTCCGGTGTCATGCCCTCGCGCCACTCATCGCGTGGTTTGAAGCGGATGGTCGTCTCAAACATTGTGAGAGGGGCGGGATCGGTGGCGGTATCGGCGCGCCCGGCCTTGCCGAACACGGTTTCGACTTCCGGAACGGTCATGATGAGCCGGTCGGTGCGCTGTAGCAGCGCTGACGCCTCTCCGGGAGACAGTCCAGGAAGGGCGCTGGGCATGTAGAGCAGGTCGCCTTCATCGAGCGGCGGCAGGAATTCGCCGCCAAGACGCGAGAAGGGAACGAGCGTGGTCAGGAAGACCAGCCCGGCGATGGCCAAAGCGGTCTTCGGGCGGCGCATCACCCAGTCTAGCCCGGGTCGATACGCCCGGGTCAGCACGCGATTGACCGGGTTGCTGTCCTCTGCCGGAATCTTTCCGCGCACCAGCCACCCCATCAGCACCGGAACCAGAGTGATCGACAGGATCGCAGCAGCCGCCATGGCATAGGTCTTGGTAAAGGCGAGCGGCGCGAACAGCCGTCCCTCCTGCGCCTGCAAGGTGAAAACCGGCAGAAACGACAAGGTGATGATCAGCAGGCTGAAAAACAGCGCCGGGCCGACTTCCTTCGAGGCATCCGCGACGATCCGCCAGCGCTCCTGGACGGACAGAACCGTGTCAGGGTTCTCCTCGGCCCAGCGCTCCAGATGCTTGTGGGCGTTCTCGATCATCACCACCGCGGCATCGACCATCGCGCCGACCGCGATGGCGATCCCGCCAAGAGACATGATGTTCGCGTTTACGCCCTGAAAGCGCATCACGATGAAGGCCGCGATAACGCCGAGCGGAAGAGTGACGACCGCGACGAGTGCCGATCGCGCGTGCCACAGGAACAGCAGGCACACCAAGGCAACGACAATGAATTCCTCGATCAGCTTGGTGGTCAGGTTTTCGACCGAAGCATCGATCAATTGCGAACGGTCGTAGGTGGTGACGATCTCGACCCCTTCGGGCAGGCTTGCCTGCAATTGTTCGAGCTTCGCTTCGACCGCCGCAATTGCGCTGCGCGCATCGGCGCCCTGGCGCAGAATGACGATACCGCCGGCGACCTCGCCTTCGCCGTTGAGTTCCGCAATGCCGCGGCGCAGCTCCGGGCCGATCTGGATATTGGCCACATCGCCCAGCGTTACCGGAGTGCCGCCCGCTTCGGCGCGCAAGGGTATGCTGCGAAAATCCGCCAGCGTGCCGAGATAGCCCGAAGCACGGACCATATATTCGGCCTCGCCCATTTCGACGATAGAGCCGCCGGTCTCCTGATTGCCTGCCTGCACCGCTCGGACCACTTGCGCGTGCGTCACGCCCAGCGAAGCCATGCGATAGGGGTCGAGCACGATCTGGTACTGCTTGACCATGCCGCCCACGCTGGCGACTTCGGCAATGCCGGGAATGGTTTTCAGCTCGTAGCGCAGGAACCAGTCCTGCAGGCTCCTGAGCCCGGCCAGGTCGTGTCCGCCGCTGCGGTCGACCAGCGCATATTCGTAGATCCAGCCCACCCCGGTAGCATCAGGGCCAAGTGTGCTCTGAACCCCGTCGGGCAAGCGGTTCTGGACCTGGTTCAGATACTCCAGAACGCGAGAGCGCGCCCAGTAGAGGTCGGTCCCGTCCTCGAAGATGACATAGACGTAGCTGTCGCCGAAAAAGGAATAGCCGCGCACGGTCTTGGCGCCGGGGACCGACAGCATGGTGGTCGCCATCGGATAGGTCACCTGGTCCTCGACGATACGGGGTGCCTGACCTGGATAGTTCGAGCGGATCACCACCTGTACATCGGAAAGGTCCGGCAGGGCATCGACGGGCGTTGTCCGTACCGCCCAGAAACCGGCCAGCGCCAACCCTATCGCTGCCAGCACCACGAAAAAGCGATTGGCGATCGAGCTATCAATAATGCGCGCGATCATTGCCCGGTTTTCCGGATCGAGACGATGCGCGGCCCGGAAGTGGCTTGCACAAATGTGAAGGAGACCCGGTCGCCGCGCGCGAAACCGCGCAGCTGTTCCGGTCCTTCGCTGGCAAAGGGCATGGTCATCGCCGGCCATTCGAGCGCAGGCACCGGACCGTGGCGCAAGGTCACGCTGTTGGCGTTTATGCGCTCGATCGTCCCGGTCGCGCGATAAGTCTGCGGTTCATCTGCATCGTCCGACCCTCGGTCTTCGCTCGCACCGGATGGTGCCTGATCGACGGGACGCACGTCGATGCCCGCAAGGCTGGCTTCGGAATCGAGCAGGAACTGGCCCGAGGTGACCACTCTCTCTCCTGCAGCCAGCCCGGCAAGGACTTCGGTCCGTCCGTTCGCTTCGCGGCCGATACGGATTTCGGCGGGCCGATAGCCGCCACCTCCCTGCGCGATCATCGCCAGGGTCCGCTCGCCGGTGCGAATGACAGCTTCCGAAGGGACCAGCAGCGCTTCGCGCCGTTCAGGCGCGAGCATCACTTGGGCAAACATTCCCGGCTTGAGCCGCAGGCCCGGATTGGGCATCGCTGCCCGCACGGTTATCGTGCGGCTCGCATCTTGCGCGCTCGGCAGAATGGCGATGATGCGTCCGGCAAACCGTTCGCCGGGAAAGGCAGTGAGCGTGGCGCTCACCGGCTGCCCGACACGCGCGTTGCCAGCCAGTGCCTCGGGTACCGCCGCCTCGAGCCAGATCGGACTGTACCCGCTGATCTCGGCCAGCGATTGGCCCGCCGCCACGGTCATGCCCGGCCTTACTGCGAGCGACGTGATCGCGCCCGATTGCGGTGCTGTGACGGTGATGATCGTTTGCGGTCTTCCGCTTCGGGTGACCGAGGCGATCATCGAGTCCGGCATGCCAAGCAGCCGCAGGCGCTCGCGGGCGGCCCGGGTCAACGCTTCGTCGCCGGTTGCGGCAACAGCAAGATACTCGTTTTGTGCGCCGCCCCATTCGGGCACAAGAATGTCGACGATCGGAGCGCCTCTGGCAATCAGGTCCTGCGGTGCATGGCCGTAGGTCCGCTGAACATAGCCGCCGGCGCGCGGCTGAACGATCGCCATCTCGCTGCCGTTATATGCGAGCGTGCCGGTGACGCTGATTTCAGGCTCCAGCACGCCATATTCCGCTTCAGCAGTCCGGATCCCGAAATTCTGGACGAGCGTCGAATCGATACTCACACCCCCGGCGCCCTGCGCGTCGCCGCCCGCGCATTTGGGGACCAGCTGCATGTCCATGAAAGGAGATTTGCCCGGCTCGTCGAAGCGCTGGTCAGGGACCATCGGATCGTACCAATAGAGCACGTCCTCGCAGCCCGTATCTGTCGCTGCATCGCCGCCGCTCTCGCTGCCGAGCATTGAGAGACCGTAGCCCGCCAACAGACTGACCAGAGCAATACCAAGTCCAGCCGCATACATGCGCTGGCGCGGTGTGAATCGTTCGAGCGCGGAGTTCATGGCCTGCTCTCCCCGTAGGTCAGTCGCAGCCTCACCGCCGCCTCGACAGCTGCCTGTTCGCGCTCGAGTATCTCCAGTTCGAGCAGCGCGAGCGCGGATTTCGCCGCAATCACATCGACGAGATCGGCACGCCCGGCCGCGAAACTCGCTGTATCGAGGTCCGCGCGGTCGCGCGCCAGCGGAAGAAGCTCGTCACGCGCGCGTCCCCATTGCCGCACTGTGCTGCGCCAGGTTGCCAGATCAGCTTCGAAACCGGCAACCAACGCGCGCCTGCGATCCTCGCGCTCGGCCGATGCGGCAGCGGCTTCGGCTTCGGCAGCGGCAATGCGCGGATTCTGCCGCCGGTCGGTAAAGATCGGCAGTGTAATGGACCCCATGATCGACACCGCATCGCCGAAATCAGGATTGCGGCGACCATAGGTGACGCTCACCCCGAAATCGGGTCGTTTCTCGGCGCGTGCGAGCGCGACACCGGCTTCGGCCCGGCCTCGTTCGGCATCGGCCAGCAGGATTTCGGGATTGCTTTCGAGCTCGAACCGCAGCTGCTCCTCATCGAGGACAGCCGATGGCGCGGCTCCCAAAGCAACCGGATCTGCGAGCGGTATATATCGGGAAATCTGCGCTTGCGCAGTCTCGCGCTCGGCTTCGATAGCGGTAATCGCGTCTTCAATTCCGAGTAGCTCGCGCCGGATTGCCAGGCTCTCCGCCGGGCGGGCCGACCCCGAAGCAACTGCACTGTTGGCAACCGGAACGAATGCTCTCAGGTCGTCCAGCGCAGCCTGGGCAAGATCAAGCCGCGCTTGCGCATAATGGAGCCGGACCCAGGCCGTGCCCGCATCGGCGAGAAGAATACGCTCGGCCATGCCAAGGCGTGCCTCGGCGAGCCGCACTTCCGAACTGGCAACGCCGAACCTCGCCCGTCGACGGGCGAGATTTGGGATTTCCTGCTCGATACCGATTGCGATCTGCGTGGGGAGTTGCCGGTCTGGGTCGAACGCGGCAGGTCCGGTCACAGGAAGGTTCATGATACCTGCGCGTACGCGCGGATCGGGAAGCTCATCCGCCGCTTCCGCTGCCTCGCGCCGCGATTGTACACGCAGCGCGCCAGCTTCCAGAACGGGTTGTTCGCCTCGTGCTACCGCCAGTATTTCCTCGTATCCGACAGACTGTGCTTGGGCAGTCTGCGCGGCGAGCAGGGCCGAAAACGGCACCCAGCCAATGCGCCAATCCATAATTCTTACTCTTTCAAAGCGAGCTGACCGGGAAGGGCCACGGCGCACGCGGGCGAGCAACCGGGCGCTGGGCCTGTTTATCCGTCAAGCTCGCAAGCGGCGCGATGCACCGCCCGGGAAATGCTAGATGGTGAGCTGGGGTTGTGGAGGTGGCGATTCCGGCGGTAGCGGCTGGCTCTCGAGCCTGCTGGCACTCGCGGAAAGGTACTGAGGCGCAACAAAAAGCGATTCTGTTTGCGCAAGTCCCGCAGCGGTGAGCGCCAGCGGCGGGAGACAATTCATAGCAACAAGACAATCGAGTGTCATCTCGCGGCAAGGCCCGTGCTGATCGACCTTGTCCTTATCGGCGATCACCTGCCCGGGCATTGGGTGATTGGGCATGCCTTGCACCATTTCAGCGCAATCAGTCGTTCCGGCCACTTCAATCTGCGGAACAGCTGCCTGTGCTGCGACCTGCACAAACAGGCCGAAGCTGAAGCAGATCAAAGTAAGAGCACGAATATACGTCACCGGTTTGGGATAGTCCGAACGCATACGACGTGCAAGTCGGTTATCAGGCTGAAGACAAAGGCCAGATTTATGTTTTCGCTTCAGCAAACCCGAAGCCCAAACCTATTGCCCAAATTTGCCTAACAGCAACCTGACTTTGACGCTTCCTCGGTGGGTTCCGATACCTCACGCACCAGATCGCCGGTCTCTTTTTCGTTCGCATGCCGAGCAATGTCGGCTTGTGAAACGATGCCGCAACATTTGCCACTCTCGTCCACAACAGGAAGCCGCCGAACTTTGTTGTCCTCCATTTTGCTGCGACAATCATCGACACTCGTGTCGGGTGTCACAGTAATCGGAGAGCTTGTCATCACGTCTTCTACCGACGTGTCAGAAGACTTGCCGTCTGCAACGCAGCGACAAGCAATGTCACGATCGGTAATCACACCGACAAGTGTGCCGGAATCATCTACAACCGGAATTTCGCCGCAGTCGTTTTTCACCATGAGATTAGCGGCCTCCCGTACACTGGTCGAAGGATTGCAGCATGCAGGATTCGAGGTCATCACATTCTTGGCTTCCATGATATGTCTCCAATTTCTATTAAATACCTGAATATTTGCGTACCATTGCAACGGCGAGGCGCCGGATAATGTTCCTCTCGCATTTCCGGATGAAATCGATATGGACGAACGGGCACGGTCATGCCGAACGAAAGCTGTAGAATGGCATTCGCCACCTCATGGAAGGCGCTAGCATCTGAATAGGCCTTACCCAGAAGCCCAGGAATACAGAAGTATGGGTCCGCCGAGAGGCGTGAGGCACAGGCACCGGCCCGCTTCATTGCTCTTCACAGTCTCCGCTGCGATAGCCGCCCTAATGCAAATGTCTGCCCGCTTTATGAAGAATTCGCGGCCATCTCTCGTCTCAGTCTTCATGATGTTGAAGATCGGGTAGCAGCGATAAGTCACTGCTCTTTCAATAGACCGTGTGCGGGACAATCATCGAACGCTCCTATCGATCTGATCGAAAACCACCCTCTGGCCAATTCCAGACGGCCATTTTTTCAAAGCTCATATCCGCCATCGTGTAGGCGATCCCGCCGACACCAAGGCCGGAGCGGCGCAGGCCTGCAAAGGGCATCCAGTCCACGCGGAATGCCGTATGGTCGTTCACCATCACAGCCGATCCAGCCAGAGAGCCGATGCTATGATTGGCGATTGACAGCCGATCGGTGAATACAGCGGCCTGAAAGGCGTAAGGCAGGGCATTGGCCTGCTCGATAGCCAGGTCGATATCGTCATAGCCATACACGCAGATCACGGGGCCGAAGATTTCTTGCCGGGACACATTGGCACTTTCGGGAGGATCGAGAATGACGGTCGGAGAGAAAAGAGTGTCACTCAGACGGCTTCCCCCGCACACCAGGGTGCCGCCTGCTGCGATGGCATCATCGACCCAGCGTTCGACGCGGTCGACTTCCTCCGTCCGGATCAAGGGGCCGCATTGGGTTTCAGCAACGGCGGGATCGCCCACGACGAGCTTTTCGGCAGCTCGCCCTAGGTCATTGGCGAAGTCTTTCAATTCTGCAGCAGGGACGAATACGCGCTGTACGGAAACGCAGACCTGACCCGAATGATAGAACCCGCCTTTGAGCAACGAGGCGATCACTGCTGCGCGCTCCACGCCGCTGTCCACGATTACCGGCGCCGCACCGCCGTGCTCGAGAGCAATGCGGGTTCCCGGCGCCAGCTTCGAGCGAAGCATCCAGCCGATTTTCGCAGAACCGATGAATGAGAAGAACGCCGTGCGCGAATCGGTTACCATTCTTTCGGCGATGTCGTTGCCGCAAGGTGCGAACCGGCACCAGGCCTCAGGCAGGCCGGCTTCATGGAGAATGCTCACGAAGCTCTGGCATGACAGAGGTGTTTCCAGCGCAGGCTTGATAAGAACGGGGCACCCGGCTGCTACCGCCGGTCCAACCTGATGGACGATCAGGTTGAGGGGGTGATTGAATGCCGAGATCGCCACGACAGGACCGATCGGCTCGCGGAATGTATACGCCGTCCTACCCGCACCCGCTTCTGTCAGGTCCATGGGGATCTCGTGGCCCCCGCCATCGCTCAGCGCCTGAACGCACAAGTCGACGCTATTGATCGCGCGACCGGCTTCCACCCGCGCATCGACCAGGGGCTTGCCGCCCTCCCTGACGATCTGGAGAGCCAGTTCTTCGGCTCGTTCGCGCATGATATCCGCCGTTCGCCGGAGGATGGCGATACGCTCATGCACAGCAAGCCAGCAACTGCGTTCGCGGTGGAGCAACTGCGCTTCATTCAGCCATTCATCGATTTGAGCCCAGTCGACAAGCGCCACTTCTGCAATCGGCGAGCGGTCGAAGGGATTGTGAACGATCGTTTTCATAGCTCGCACACCTTCGCGCCGAGTTCGTCGATCAGCACTTTCTTGTTTTCGGAATAGTCGACGGGCAGGTCGACAAGGTGCACGCCGCCAGCCTCGAATGCGGCGTTCAGGACCGCAACCAGATCCGCGCTTCGCTCGACACGGTGGCCGGTCGCTCCATAGCTCTTGGCATAAGTGACAAAGTCGGGATTGGAAAAGGTCAGGCCGTAGTCCGGAAAGCCGAGCTGGCCCTGCTTCCACCGGATCATGCCGTATGCCGCGTCGTTCAGGATGAGCACGACGAGGTTCATGCCAAGCCTGACGGCCGTTTCCAGTTCCTGCGAGTTCATCATGAACCCGCCATCGCCGCACACCGCGAGAACCCTGCGCCCGGGCGTGAGAATCGCCGCCATCATGGCGGATGGAAGGCCCGCGCCCATCGTCGCCAATGCATTGTCGAGCAGAATGGTGCCAGGCTCATGAGCGATGTAGTTTCTAGCGAACCAGATCTTGTAGATGCCGTTGTCGAGCGCGACGATATCATCGCGTGCCATTACGCTGCGAACGTCGGCAACGACGCGTTGGGGAACCATTGGAAAACGGTCGTCGTCGCTGGTTTCGGAAATGTGCGAAGCAATCTCGTGATGCAGGGCGGTGTAGTAGCTGCGATCACACTGCAAGTTGCCATCCAAACGGCTTCCGAGGCGCTCGACCGAACCGGCAATGTCACCGATGACTTCCAGCTGCGGGAAATAGACCTGATCGACTTCGGCCGCCTTGTAATTGATATGAATGACAGTCTGACCGTCCGGCTCCATGAAGAATGGCGGCTTCTCCACCACGTCGTGACCGATATTGACGATCAGATCGGCCTTCTCGATCGCGCAGTGAACATAATCGTCCGAAGATAGGGCCGCGGTGCCCAGATAGAGTTCGCTATCTTCGTCGACCACGCCCTTGCCCATCTGGGTGTCGAAAAAGGGAAAACCGGTATCGGACACGAATTTCCGCAGCGCCTTCGAAGCGCGGCGGCGGTTTGCTCCGGCTCCGATTAGCAGCAGTGGCCGCTCAGCCGCGATGATCCGCTCGGCCGCTTCGTCGAGCGCCGCATCTCCGGCGACCGCATAACGCCTTTGATGCGGCGGTATGACCGGTTCGATCGTTTCCTCTTCAGCAATATCTTCCGGAAGCTCGAGCAGCACAGCGCCCGGTCTTTCTTCCTGAGCAAGTCGGAAACCTTCGCGAACGAGCGAGGGGATGCGATTGCCGTTCACGATCTGGGTCGAAGCCTTGCATAGCGGAGTAAACAGCGAAACAACGTCGACAATTTGGAACTGCGCCTGTTTCGATGTCTTTATCGGTTTCTGCCCGGTGATGATGATGAGCGGAAAGGCCCCGAGCGCGGCATAGGCCGCCGGAGTTGTCAGGTTCGTCGCACCAGGCCCGAGAGTTGCGAGGCAAACCCCCGCCTTGCCGGTCAGACGGCCATAGGTCGCCGCCATAAAGCCCGCACCTTGCTCATGGCGCGTCAATACCAATTCGATTGAGGACGTGCGCAGGGATTCCAGCAGGTCGAGGTTTTCTTCGCCGGGAACGGCAAAGATGTATTCCACCTTTTCAGCCTCTAATGCAGCGATAAACAAGTCAGAGGCTTTCATTTTCGATATTCCCTTTTCAGAAGCATGAATGCCCTACGGCAATGCTTTCTCACTACAACCGCAAAGAGAGTCACAGACGCAAGGAGCCTCGCCTCATTCGCACCATGCCGTTCAGCGAATGTTCTGAAATGCGCGTAGCCGCAAAAAGTATCCTAAAAACATGACCTTTGGATTTGGCAAGAAGGTAGGGACTCCGTTTCTTGACATTCCCACCGCCGCAGTATGAGTCCGCGATCCACCTCGTGTGCCCCCACGCGAAACCGGTGCAATTTGCGACATCGGCGAAAATGTTTTGCTTGCCCATCAAGGCATGGCGGAGACAGATATTTTCCCGCGCTGGGATCACGTGCCGATGACATTCGGATGCCTGAATGGCTGGGCCAGTGATCGGCGGGACAGTTGACCTCTCTGCATTGACATGATCGATGAGTACCGGGCCCAGACCTGATTTCTATCGTCCAGAGAATCAGAGATATCTGCCGATCATCCAAGGAACCAATATGTACCGAAGTCTTGGTCTTTCGATCGCCGTTGCAGTCTTCGCGAGCGATCTCATTTCAAAATGGCTTATTGTGAATGTGGTCATGGACCCTGCCCGCGTGATAGATGTTTTTCCATTCTTCAATCTGGTGCTCGGATATAATCGCGGTGTTACATTCGGCCTTCTGAGTTCCGGTAATCCAATCGCGCCCTATTTGCTGTCCGGGTTCGCGCTTCTTGTCGTGGGCGTTCTGGCCAGATGGCTCTGGCGCAGTACTGTACGCCTCGAATCCGCCGCGATAGGTTCGATCATTGGCGGTGCATTGGGTAACGTTGCCGACCGACTGGCGGACGGAGCGGTCACCGATTTTCTCGACTTCTATGTCGGCGGCTATCACTGGCCGGCGTTCAATCTCGCAGATGTCGGAATAGTCCTTGGAGTGGCATTTCTTCTCGTTACCTGGCGGTCCGGAGAAACGCAGCGCGACGATGGCACCGCGCCGAAAGTGTAGATTCTGCGCTTTTGCCGAGGCAATGTTTAGGCGGATTTTCTAGCAAGCCCGCCGATGATGCCGCAGTCGGTGGCAGTGCCCCCATCGCAGGCCCGTGCCAGGCCGATCAGTTCCTGTCTCATCGCCTGCAGCTGTTCGATCTGCTCCTCCACCCGGCGCAAATGATTTCGTGCCAAAGTCGCAGCGTCGTTGCAATCCCGGTTTGGTGCGTCCGACACTTCGAGCAGCGAGCGAACTTCGGACACCGAAAAGCCCAAACCCCGAGCCCGCCGGATGAATGCGAGCCGTTCGACATCGGCGTCTGCGTAAATCCTTCGTCCCGACTGGGAGCGCGGAGCGGGCTTCAGAAGACCGATCTCTTCATAATAGCGAACGGTGTTGACTTTGGTCCCGGTCGCGCGGGCAATTTTTCCTATCTGCATTCTTTAATCCTCGATGATGGCCATCGCAGGGTGTGTGTCTCCGCGACGCAATCACACATCCGCCGTCAGACTTTCTGCGAAAGGTTCGCAGAAAGTCCTTGATCCTCCAGTAACTGGAGATTGTAAAGCTCAGAAACCATGAGTTTAGATGATTCGGAAGACTGTGGTTGCACCGGCGACCCCGAGAGGGCGGTTGACGATCCGCAATACCGCCGCGCGCTCTGGATCGTGATTATTCTCAATGTCGGCTTCGGCATGATCGAGCTGGCCGCCGGGTTTTTAGCCGCGAGCCAGGCGCTCAAAGCCGACGCGCTGGACTTCCTTGGCGATGGCTCGATCACCTTCATCGGACTGCTTGCGCTCGGATGGACGGCATCGACTCGTGCCCGCGTGGCGTTCGCGCAAGGTTTATTTCTGGCAGCGCTTGGTGTGAGTGTGATCGGCGCGGCAATCTGGCGCATGTTCGATATGGTGCAGCCGGAAGCCGGCATCATGGGCTGGGTGGGTTTTGTCGCCTTGCTCATCAACCTTGCCGCCGTTTTTGTGCTCGCTCGCTTTCGCAAAAAAGGCGATGCTCAAGCGCGCGCGATATGGCTATTTTCGCGCAACGATGCCCTGGCCAATGTCGCGGTCATCGTCGCAGCCGGTTTGGTCTACTGGTTGGGAAGCGCATGGCCTGATATCATCGTGGCCGCTGCGATTGCATTTTTGTTCCTCCATTCGGCTCTCGAAATTGTCCGCCATGCGCGCAGCGATATGAAGACGCAGCAGATTGCATGATGAAATATTTGGCGCGCCTGTCCGGCATTTGCCTGGCCCTTCTGTTGTCGTTCGGCAGCGCGCAAGCGTTGGCGGCAGAACCCAACACGATCTGGCGCCTGCTCGATTACATGGCGGTAGATTATGCAGCTGCCGTCGAGGACGGCGAAGTCGTCAACGAACTCGAATATGAGGAAATGGTCGAATTCGCCGGTTCGGTACGATCGGGTATTGCGGAATTGCCTGAACGCCCCGGTCGCGTTCGGCTAGAGGCAAACGCGAAGCAACTTGAAGCCGATATCCTCTCGATGGCCCCCGTTGATCAAGTTGCCACGGCAGCCAGAAAGCTCGCTGCGGATCTCCTAGCCATCTATCCGATCACGCTCTCGCCTTCGAGGGCGCCCGATCTTGAGCGCGGAAGACTGCTGTACCAGGAGAATTGTGCCAGTTGCCACGGGGTGTCAGGAAACGGTCGCGGGCCGGCGTCTGCGGGCCTTGATCCGCCGCCGATCGCATTTACCGACGTCGATCGCGCGCGCCAGCGCAGCATCATGGGTCTCTATCAGGTTATCGACCAAGGGATCGATGGCACCGCCATGCCCGGTTTCTCGCAGCTCTCCTCCGACGACCGTTGGGCCCTGGCCTTCTATTCGGGATCCGTCGCCTTTGAGGCGGCCGACGAAGGGGCGCGTCTATGGAAGTCAGATTCCGAACTACGCAAACGCTTTCCCGATCTTGCCGCTCTCACGAAGATCACGCCGGACGAACTGGCAGGAGAGATCGGGCAAGAGCGCGCGGACGCGCTCATGGCCTATCTTCGGGCCAACCCGTCGGCGATCGCCGATTCAGCGGGGCCTCTTGGCATCACACATACCCGGCTCGCAGAAGCTGAGCGCGCCCACGCGAACGGGAATATTTCCCGGGCCAAGGAGCTCGCACTGTCGGCATATTTGGACGGGTTCGAACCCGTCGAACCGATATTGGCGACACGCAATCCGGATCTTCTGGTGCGTATCGAGAGCGCGATGATGGACTTGCGTGCAGCCATCGACGCAGATCTGCCGACCTCTGCGATAAGCGAACGGATCCGGGCCATCGAGGGTTTGCTCGTACAGGCTGAAAATGTCCTTGCGCCGGAATCTGCGACGGGCTGGTCAACCTTTGTGGCCTCGTTCGCGATCCTTCTCCGCGAGGGTCTGGAGGCGCTCCTTATCGTGATTGCCATGATCGCTTTCGTGAGGAAGGCGGGACAGGATCGGGCATTGCGATTTGTTCATGGCGGGTGGACCGGTGCGCTGGTAGCAGGCGCGCTTACTTGGCTTGCGGCGACCTATCTTCTCGACATCAGCGGTGCCGGCCGGGAATCGATCGAGGCATTCGGTTCGCTGATTGCAGCGCTGGTCCTCCTGTCGGTTGGCGTCTGGATGCACGGAAAATCACAGGCGGACAATTGGCAGCGCTATATCCGCGACAAGCTTGGCAAGGCGCTTTCGCGCGGATCGCTCTGGTTTCTGTTCGGGATCGTATTCCTTGTCGTCTATAGAGAGGTCTTCGAAACCATCCTTTTTTACGCTGCGCTGTCCGCTCAGGGAAGTACGGGCTATCTGCTGGCGGGCGCTGCCACGGCCGGTTTGCTCCTTGTCGTCATCGCCTGGCTGCTGCTGCGCTACAGCCGGACGCTGCCGATCGGAAAGTTCTTTGTCTACAGTTCGGTGCTCATCGCCCTGCTTGCGATTGTCCTGATCGGCAAAGGGATCGCGGGCTTGCAGGAAGCAGGTTTGATCGGGATTGCGCCGATAGCCGGCGGCCCGCGACTAAGTATGCTCGGAGTTTATCCGACGTTTCAAGTGATTGGCGCTCAACTTGCAATGGCATCCGCACTTTTACTTGGTTTCTGGATTAATCACACCCGAGCATCAAACAATGACCGGTCACGCGATGCAGTGTGACAATATATCTTTCTATTACGGCGTTCGTGACGACCCAGGTCGGTACAAGAATAGCGCATTTGTCCGTTCTTATGCAGTGAGCTGCGCGACGGCTTCGGAATTTAAAGAGAATATCGACTTGTGCCATTTGATTGGTCCTGCTAGCGGAGCCAATTCGTCATGACCCTCCGTGTGCCCCTTCTTGCCTTGAAACCGTTTTTCGCCATGCTGATTCTCTTCGGCCTGGTGTTCAGCGTAAGCGTGGACGCGGCGGTATGCGGGCCTGAAATTGGCGAACTTACAAGTGTCGAAGCTGCAAGTAGCGAGACTGGCCAAGACTCGCCGGACAGCCCGGTCGAGCAGCATGGCATCTGCGCCCACGGCCATTGCCATCATGGAGTCCAGTTTGCAGGTAATGCGGATATCGGGGCCGGTGAGCTTTCATCCGGTGCGCAGCACTTCTTCGAACCTGTCGGCCTGACTGCAGTTCAGCAAGCGATTTCGACGCCCCCTCCTCGAATCTGACGTCCAGTATTGCCGCCGCAATGTCGGCGCATTCGGCACGTCAGTAGAGGAAATATCAATTCATGTTTGCCATTTTTTGGCGAGGCGCCCTTTTTGCAGGGCTGGGCCTCGCAGTACTGCCCGGTGCGGTGCGTGCACAAGATCGCGCCGTATTGACGCTCGACGAAGCCCTCGCACGTGCGGGTGTGGATGAAAGCGCGCAGGCGCAATCAGACAATCCGCGTTTGATCGGGCCGCAGGCCGAAACGGACGCGGCACGCGCGCTTATCGATCAGGCACGGCTTAGGCCAAATCCTGAGCTTGCCTTCGAAGCGGAGAACATCGCAGGAAGCGGTGCTTTTTCAGGGCTGCAAGCAACCGAATATACGCTCTCTTTGAGTCAGCGCCTGGAGCTAGGCGGCAAGCGGGGCGCACGCATTCGCTCGGCCGAGGCCGAAGCGCGCGTGGCAATGCTTTCTGGAGAATTGTCGGTCGCTGAATTAAGTCGCATGGTGCGCGAACGCTACATCGAGGCGGTCGCTTCAGCTGCGCGACTGGAACTTGCCCGCGACGTAGTCGAACGCAATCGCGAACTCGCGCGTATAGCCGGGGTGCTGGTCGAAGTTGGCCGCGAGCCGCCGCTGCGCTCGCTTCGCGCAGAAGCCGCCCTTGCCGAGGCCGAGGCGGAATTTGAAGCCGCGCGAGCCTCAGAGATAGCGGCCCGGAGCGCGCTGGTGGCGCTCTGGGGTGAAACGTCCCCTCCCCCGGACGTGCCATCGGCGTTTCCCGGTATCGAACCTCCTGCGATGCTTCTTGCATCGCCTTCTGCTTTGCGTCTCCAAGTTGCGCGTGCCGAACGTGAGGCGGCGGACGCTGCGATCGACAGGGAGCGCTCTTTGGGTGTTCCCGATCCGGCAATCTCCGCCGGTGTCAGGCGGTTCGAGGAAAGCAGGGATCAAGCCTTCCTTGTGGGCGTCTCGATTCCCCTTCCATTCCGCAATCGCAATCAGGGTAACATCGCCGCTGCCGAGGCCCGCTTCCGCGCGGCTTCCGCGCGCGAGGCTGTCGCCCGCGCGGATTTCGAACTCGAAGTAACCCAGGCGCGCGGTCGGTTTCTCGCCGCCGAGGCTCGTGTAGAGACCCTGTCACAAACCTCCCTGCCCCAGGCGGAAGAAGCCTTGCGCCTCGTCCGGATTGGGTATCGCAACGGCAGGTTCCCGCTGATCGAGGTTCTGGCTGCGGCCGAAGCCCGCGATGCAATCCGTGAAGCCTTGATCCAAGCCCAGGAAGATCGCGGTCGCCTGGCAGCGCAGTTGATCTGGCTTGGCGCCCAATGAGGAAAATACCCATGAACCGTAAGCGTTTGGCCGTACTGATCGGCCTGATCATTCTTGTTTTCGCGGCTGCTGTAATGCTGTGGCCGGACAGCGGCGCAGATCCGCACAGCGAAGAAGAGAGCGAAGAAAGCGAGCTCCCGGAAGGACTTGTCCTGCTTGGCGAAGAGCAGATTCGAAGCTCGGAAATCATGGTCGAGACCGTTGGTGAGGGCTCGGCGGTAGAGCTCGTCTTTCCAGCGACGGTCGCCGCCAGCCCAACAGCGAGCGCGCGGATCGATGCGCGAGCAGCGGGCGTGGTCCGCAGCGTCGAAAAAACGCTGGGTGACTACGTCCGACAGGGCGAAACCATTGCGCGTATCGAAAGTGCGGATGCGGCGGGTTTGGCATCGCAGCTAAGTGCGGCGCGCGCGCGCGTCAACGAATTGTCAGCCGCCTATGAGCGCGAACGCCGGCTTTTCGAAGCCAATGTTACGGCACGGCAGGATCTCGAAGCGGTGCGCGCCAATCTCCAGGTCGCCCAGTCAGAACTGTCCCGCGCGCAGGCAGCGGTTGCAGCTGCAGGCGTGAGCGGCGACGGTCGGTCTTTGGCGGTTACCAGCCCTCTTGCAGGACGGGTAACGGCGGCGCCTATCGTCCTTGGTTCGTTTGTCGATGCGGGAGAGGAACTCTACCAGATCGTGAATCCTAGTGCGATGCAGATCGAAGTCGCCCTGCCTTCTGCGGAAGCAAGCCGTATACGGCCTGGCGATGAGGCGACGCTGGAACTCGCAGAAAACCGCGAGATCGGAGCGCGGGTCCGCTCGGTCACGCCATCGCTCGATCCTGAAAGCCGCAGCGCGACGGCAGTCCTTTCGCTCACTCGGTCGATCCCCGGTCTTCAACCAGGCGCCTTCCTGCAAGCGCGCATCCGGCCTTCGGGCGAGGTCGATATGGGCCGCATGTCGGTGCCCGAAAGCGCGGTGCAGTCACTCGACGGCCAGGAAGTGGTTTTCGTGCGCACGCGCCGCGGGTTCCAGACCCGTCCGGTCGTGACCGGCGCACGTTCCGGAGGCCGCGTGGTGATCGAATCCGGTCTCGAGGCGAACTGGCGGATCGCAACCGAGAATGCCTTCCTGCTCAAAGCCGAACTCGAAAAAGAGGAAGCCGAACATGGACACTGATCGCATGCAGGAAACGGAGCACACGCACCGCCACGGCCTGATCGGCATGATCCTCGACATGGCCGTGCGTTTTCGCTGGGCCATGGTCGTGTTGACGATCGGTGTCGCCATCTATGGCGTGATGAACCTTATTCGGCTTCCCATTGACGCCGTACCCGACATTACGAACGTGCAGGTGCAGATCAATACCGAAGCGCCCGCCTTTTCCCCCTCCCAGGTCGAAACGCAGGTAACCTATCCGGTGGAAACCGGTCTCGCCGGGATCGATGGTCTGGAAATGACCCGTTCGATTTCGCGCAACGGGTTCAGCCAGGTTACTGCAATCTTCGAGGAAGGTACTGACATCTATTTCGCGCGGCAGCAGGTCAATGAGCGCCTGACGCCGATCACCGCTTCGCTGCCCGACGGAGCAGAACCGGTAATGGGACCTATCTCGACCGGTCTGGGCGAAGTGCTCATGTATACGATCGAGTTCGAGCATCCGGGGGGCAAGGAAGCACCGAAGGGTGGTGCGGTCGGCTGGCAGTCCGACGGAAGTTTCGTGACCGAACGCGGTGACAGGCTGGATAGCGATGTCGCCAAGGCTGCCTATCTGCGTACCATTCAGGACTGGGTGGTCGCTCCGCTCATGCGGTCGGTCGATGGCGTCGCCGGTGTCGATTCCATCGGGGGTTTCCGAAAGCAATATCTCGTACAGCCCGATCCTGCTCGCATGACAGGCTACGGGCTTTCATTCGATGAGGTGATCGATGCGCTGGAAGCCGCCAACCTTGCCGAAGGCGCGAATTTCGTCGAGCGATCAGGAGAAGCCCTGCTGGCTCGTGTCGATGCACGGCTCGGCAGTGTCGAGGACATCGAGCAAGCAGTCATATCTACACGTGAAGGCGTTCCCATTCGCGTGGGAGATGTCGCAACGGTCAGCATTGGCGGTGATCTCAGAACCGGGGCTGCATCGCTGAATGGCGACGAGGCTGTGGTTGGTACCGTCCTCATGCGGGCAGGAGAAAACAGCCGCACTGTTTCAGCCCAGGCCGCTGAGAGGCTTGATGAAGTCCGCGCCTCCCTGCCGCAAGGTGTGGTAGCCGAAATCGTCTACAATCGTTCGTCTCTTGTCGATGCAACGATCGCGACCGTCGAGAAGAATCTCGTCGAGGGTGCGCTGCTGGTCATAGCCATCCTGTTCCTTTTGCTCGGCAACATACGCGCCGCAATTATCGCCGCTCTGGTTATTCCTTTTTCGATGCTGATGGCATCGATCGGCATGAACCGGCTCGGAGTGTCAGGCAATCTGATGAGTCTGGGCGCGCTTGACTTTGGTCTGATCGTCGATGGGGCCGTGATTATCGTCGAGAATAGTGTGGCGCGTCTTGCGGCCAGACAGGAGCATGAAGGCCGGCTCCTGACACTTGGCGAACGGCTGACGGAAACGCGGCTTGCCGCGCAGGAGATGATCAAGCCGACTGTCTATGGTCAAGCGATTATCCTTCTGGTGTTCGCACCGTTGCTGACCTTCACCGGAGTCGAGGGCAAGACGTTCTCGCCGATGGCCATCACGGTCATGCTGGCGCTCGCGTCGGCATTCGTACTCTCGCTGACTTTCGTCCCGGCGATGATCGCGATCCTGCTGAACAAAAAACTGACAGAGAAGGAAGTCAAACCGATCCGGATGGCCAAGGAACGCTATGGGCCTCTTGTCCGCAAAGCCATCGCCCGCCCTTGGCCGGTGATCGGGGCCGGTGCCGGCATTTTTGCCGTTGCTGCTCTGGTGTTCAGTTTCCTTGGCAGCGAGTTTACACCGCAGCTCGACGAGCGCGATATCGCGGTGCAATCATTGCGAATCCCTTCCACATCTCTCGAGCGGTCTCTGGCGATGCAGCGGCGAGTAGAAGATCGATTGGAGGAATTTCCGCAAGTGCAGCTGGTATTCTCACGTACCGGTACTGCGGAAGTGGCCAGCGACCCGATGCCGCCCAACGCCTCCGATGCGTATGTGATCCTGAAGCCGCGCGATGAATGGCCTGACCCGGATCTTTCGAAAGATGATCTGGTGGCAGAAATGGAGAGCGCTCTGGGAGGCCTAGTTGGCAATCTCTATGAGTTCAGCCAACCAATCGAACTTCGGTTCAATGAACTGATCGCTGGCGTGCGCGGCGATGTCGCGGTCAAGATCTACGGCGACGACCTGACCGCCATGACCTCGGCAGCGAACGAAGTCGCCGGCATTTTGCGCGAGGTCGAGGGAGCTGCGGATGTCAAAGTCCAGCAGGTCACCGGTTTCCCCACACTTGATATTGCCTTCGATCGTCCGACGATCGCTCGATATGGACTGAAGGTCGAAGACGTCGCTCAATCCGTCGCAATTGCTCTGGGCGGGCGGCCTGCCGGGCTGGTCTTTGAAGGCGATCGAAGGTTCGAGGTCGTCGTTCGGCTTTCGGATGCGACACGCGATGATTTCGATCAGCTTGGTGCATTGCCGGTGCTGCTTCCGAACGGAGCGACCATACCGTTGCGCTCGGTCGCCGAATTCCGGGTTGTGGATGGCCTTGCCGAAGTCCGCCGTGAACAGGGACGCAGGCTGGTGATCGTTTCTTCCAATGTGCGCGAGCGCGATCTTGGCTCCTTCGTTGAGGAAGCGAGGGCGAATGTCGAGGCGCAGGTTGAACTGCCCGCTGCAGCCTTTATCGAGTGGGGCGGCCAGTACCAAAACCTTCAGGCTGCGCAGGAACGGTTGCAGATCGTTATCCCGATCGCTTTCGCGGTTATTCTCCTGTTGCTCTATATGGCGGTCGGAGGCTGGGTTCCCGCTCTGGCTGTTTTCAGCGCGATCCCGCTCGCCCTCGCTGGCGGCATCTTCTCGCTGGCTCTGCGCGGAATGCCGTTTTCGGTTTCGGCGGCAGTCGGGTTCATCGCCCTCTCGGGCGTGGCGACCCTCAACGGTCTCGTGATGGTGACTGCAATACGCCAGCGTCTGGACAAGGGAATGGCGCTCGATGAGGCCATCGTGGAAGGCGGGCTGGCGCGCTTGCGTCCAGTATTGATGACGGCTCTGGTCGCGTCGCTCGGGTTTGTCCCCATGGCGATCGCGACCGGCACCGGAGCGGAGGTTCAACGGCCTCTGGCAACGGTGGTCATTGGCGGTCTGATCACCGCCACTGCGCTCACCTTGTTCGTCCTTCCCGCGATCCTGAAACTCGTCTTCGCCACCAGAAAGGATGACCGGACGTGGCGTCAACGCTGGTGGGACCGCCTGCGCCGCAACGTCACTCCCGAGGAACGGCAAGAGCTGCAAGAGGTTACGTGAATGGAGAGCATCAATGATTACTAGCCAGCTCAGAGTGACCCTTGCCGGCGCCCTGATACTTTCAAGTGTTCCAGCATCGGCGCAGGATCAGAGCACGCCTGTTCCGATCGCCGGTGTCTGGAGCCTTGGTGAAACGCGGTCTTGTGATAGCGGACCGGCCTGGGTGTTTTTCGCAGATGGCTATTGTGCCGAAGTACAGCTTCCGGACGGTGCCCCCGCCGCCGTGGGAATTTGGCGAGACGAGGGCGATGCCATCGCTTACACCCACGCGCACATGCCATTCGAAGGTCATGAACGGCCGATGCGGGTTCGTCATCTTACCATCGAAGAGCGCACCGCCGAAAAACTGACAGCCCGCAATTATCGCGGTGTCACGCGCACGTTTCACCGCTGTCCAGCAAATTCGCTGAAAGTGCCGGCAGGTCAGGACGCTCATTGACGCTTTCGCTACGCAATATGCGGACTTCGCTAGTTCCTATTCGGGTTTCGCGAACCTGCAAGCTTACGGGTCTGCGGCACCGGGAGCGGTCAATTTTCCACGGGAAGCAATAGGCAATGACACGAACCATCGAACTCGAAGTCTTACCGCTCCTCCCCGACCTCCCGAGCGAAACCGATCATTGCATCATCCGCTTGCAGTCTTTGCTCAGCTCGCGGATCGGCGTGCACGAGGTCGCGATATTGCCCGGCACGAAGGAAGCATCCGCGCGGCTAGCGATATCATACGATGCCGATCGCCTGACGGTCGCCCGCATCAAGGAGTTGGCCCATGTGGCCGGAGCGGAAATCTCCGAACGCTACGGACACGTTGTCTGGCAAGCCGATGGCATCAATTCCACCCGCCGTGCCGAAACGGTCGCGGACCTGCTGGCCAGCAAACCTGGTATCCTCGAAGCAAATGCTGATGCGAGCGGGAGGTTCATCGCCGAATACGACCGTCAGCTAACCGATGAGCCTACGATTGCTGGCGAGCTCAAGAACCTCGGCGTGTCGGTTTTGGCGGGCGATGTCGTCAGGAACGCCGAGCACTCTTCCAAAGACCATGGTCACGATGATGAAGATTATGCCGGACACAGTCATGGCGGCATCTTCGGCGCGAACACCGAACTCTATTTCTCGCTCGCCTCGGGCGCATTTCTCGCGACCGGATTCGGGATCGAGAAACTATGGTCTGGGCATCCCGGATGGCTGCCACTCGCGTGCTATATCGCAGCGTATTTCTTTGGCGGATTCTTTACCGTCCGAGAGGCGTGGGACAATTTGCGCCTCCGCCGGTTCGAAATCGATAGCCTCATGCTTGTCGCCGCTGCGGGCGCCGCCTTTCTCGGGGAATGGGCTGAAGGCGCGCTTCTGCTGTTCCTGTTCAGTTTCGGCCACGCGCTCGAACACTACGCGATGGGGCGCGCCAAAAGGGCGATCGAAGCGCTCGCGGAACTCGCGCCGGAAACGGCACGGGTAAAACGTGGAGATGACGTCGTCGAGGTTCCGGTCGAGGAGCTTGCGATTGGCGACGTGGTCATCGTGCGTCCGAACGAACGCCTTCCGGCCGATGGTTTCATCCTGGACGGGATCAGTGCCATCAATCAGGCTCCGGTGACCGGCGAAAGCGTGCCGGTCGACAAGAGCGCGGTTTCGAATGTAGCTTCTGCGCGCGCAAATCCTGACAATCTTGCGGATGACAATCGCGTCTTTGCAGGGACGATCAACGGATCGGGCGCGCTCGAAGTGGAAGTGACCCGGCGATCGAGCGATACGACCCTAGCCAAGGTCGTCCAAATGGTGAGCGAAGCCGAGGCTCAGCAATCTCCGACCCAGCGCTTCACGCAGCGCTTCGAGCGAATTTTCGTGCCTGCCGTGCTCGCTCTGGCCGGCCTGCTCCTTTTCGCATGGGTCGTCATCGACGAACCCTTCCGCGACAGTTTCTACCGGGCGATGGCGGTGCTTGTGGCTGCGAGCCCCTGCGCTTTGGCGATCGCGACCCCGAGCGCGGTCTTGTCCGGAGTGGCCAGAGCAGCGCGCAGCGGCATTCTGGTAAAGGGCGGCGCGCCGCTCGAAGATCTCGGTGCGCTCAAGGCCATCGCGTTCGACAAGACCGGTACTCTTACCGAAGGCGAACCCCGCATTACCGATGTCCAACCCGCGCAGGGCGTATCTGAAAACGAACTGCTTGCGATTGCCTCGGCGGCTGAAAATCTGAGCGATCATCCCCTGGCACAGGCGATTGTAAGGGACGGCAAGCAGCGGCTTGGCGATGAGACTCTGCCCGAAGCAGCCAATCTCGAAAGCTTCACAGGCAAGGGCATCACCGCGCTTGTCGACGGTGAGCGGGTGTGGATCGGAAAGCTCGAAATGTTCGGGCAAGACGGGGTCCCTGCGCTCAGTGCAGAACTGTCGGATGCTATAGAGTCCATGCGCGAGCGCGGGCGAACGACGATGGGCGTTCGCTCGGAAACGCGCGATCTTGGAGCGATCGGTTTGCTCGACACGCCGCGGGCGGCAGCAAAGGCGACGCTCGAAGCGCTACGCGGCCTCGGGATCACCCGAATGATCATGATCTCGGGCGACGATCAAAGAGTGGCCGATGCGGTTGGAAAGGAAGTCGGCCTCGACGAGGCCTGGGGCAATCTCATGCCCGACGACAAGGTCAAGGCCATCCGCAAGCTTGCCGGTCAGGACAAGGTTGCGATGGTCGGAGACGGGGTCAACGATGCTCCTGCCATGGCGAATGCCACCGTCGGGATAGCAATGGGTGCCGCAGGCTCGGATGTCGCGCTGGAGACAGCCGATGTCGCGCTGATGGCCGATGATCTCGCCCGACTGCCTTTCGCCGTCGATCTGAGCCGGCAGACCCGCTCGATCATCCGGCAGAACATGATCGTCAGTCTCGGAATTGTCGCCGTTCTCATCCCGGCAACCATTTTCGGTCTCGGGATTGGCCCCGCTGTCGCGGTTCATGAAGGTTCGACATTGATCGTGGTCGCCAACGCGCTCCGGCTTCTGGCGTATAAAGAGAAGAGCGGTGCAAAGGCGATAATGGAGACGCAAGCATGAGCGGCGATGATAACTTCAATCTGGATACGTCTGACAAGCGCCGCACATTATGGATCGTTTTATGGCTTAACGTCGCGATTGCGGTCGGGTTCTTCGTCATGGGCTACTTTGGCGACTCGAATGCGCTGCTGGCCAACGGACTCGACAATTCGTCGGACGCGCTTGTCTACGCTCTCAGTCTCCTTGCGCTGAGTCGACCGCGCTCCTGGAAGCGAGGCGCAGCGCGCTTTTCTGGCGTCATGCTTTTGATCTTTGCCGGCGGAGTGATTGCTGATGCCGTCAGGCGGTTTGTTGAAGGTTCTGAACCGGGTGGCATCCTGATGATCGCGATGGCTGCCGTCGCGGGCATAGTGAACCTCTATTGCCTCCGCTTGCTGCAAAAGATGCAGGACAAGGACGTAAACATGCGGGCCGCCACCACATTCAGCTTCAATGACTTCATTTCGAACGGCGGAATTATCATCGCTGGCGTCATCGTTATGATCACAGGCGCGAACTGGCCGGACCTTGTGGTCGGCGTCGCTGTGGCTGGCATAGCTCTTTACGGCGGGATCGATATCCTGCGCGACGCGCACAGTGACAAGCACGACGAGGCGGGAACGGTTCATGGCGAAACACGGGAATGAGCCTCGTCCACGAGATATTTGCAACTGAGGATTTGTCGGCGATCCTGACCTTGGCGATGCTGGCAAGCCTCGGCCTGGGTGCTGGCGTTGTCTGGGAAGAAAAGCACGGGCCGACCCCGAACGAAAATGGGTTCGCGGCGGCCGTCCACTCTGGCGCCCTTGCCGCACTTGCGCTTGTTTTGACCGGTCCTGCAGTTGGACAAGCAAGGGGTGACTTCATAGACGCAGCCCTGCTCCCCGCTGGCGGGACTCTCTATCTTCTGGCGGTGCTGATCGGAGGCTGGGCTTCGCATCGCGACGCAGTTGGAACCCTGTCCGACGCCGTGGGAAGACGCGGGCCGAAGATGACCATTGCGCTTCAAGGCGGTATTGCGCTGGGGTTTGGTGGCATCGCTCTGGGTGCAGCAGCAGCCGTGTCTGTCTTCGCCGGTTTCGCAGCAACACTAGGGGTTGGAATCACCTTTTTCCTGGTGGGGCGAAAGACAACAGCCGGATTTCGCGACAGCGCGATCAAACGCATGGATCGTCTGGCGATCCATGTTTTTCTGTCACTCGCCTTTGTTGCCGCAGCGGTAGCCGGGTTTTGGCTTCTCCACGGCATGAGCGAAACAGCCGACGCGCGGTTGGCAATTCTACTCGCAGGATACTTTCTTATCTGGTCGGTTCATTTTTTGCTGCAAATCCCGGGCAGACTGGGAGGTTTGAATTTGGCAGCACTCGCGGCCTTCATCTCCGGGCTTGCGATGTTCGGAATGATTGCAGTCGGATTTAACGCCGCGATTGGAGCAATCGATAATTCCGATGCGATCCTTCAGCATCCGGATACCGCCGGCAACGAAATCGTAAATAGCGGAGAGAAGTGATGGCGCACTCGCACGATCATGCTGGCCACAGTCACGGCGAGGAAAACCTTAGCGATCGTCAGCTGATCCTCGCGGTCGCGATCAATGTCCTCCTGACCCTTGCCCAGATCGTCGGCGGCATCCTTTCGGGGTCATTGGCGCTTATCGCGGATGCATTGCACAACTTCAGCGATGCGGCCTCTCTTGGTCTTGCATGGTTTGCGCGGCGCATAGGCCGGCGGCCGGCGGACAAGCTGATGACCTTCGGCTACGCCCAGGGAGAAGTCGTCGCCGCGCTCATCAATCTGACGACCTTGCTGATCATCGGATTCTATCTGATCGTTGAGGCGATCAACCGTTTCGCCGCGCCGCAGCCGGTCGAAGGCTGGACCGTGATCTGGGTTGCCGGGATCGCACTTGTCATCGATCTCGTCACCGCATTCATTGTCTATCGCGGCGCGCATGACAGCATTAACATGAAGGCTGCCTTCCTGCATAATGTTTCGGACGCGCTGGCCTCGATCGGTGTGATCGTCGCCGGAGTGCTGATCATTCTATACGATCTCGTCGTCGCCGATCTCATCATCACTCTCATCATCGCGGCCTATGTCATCTGGCAGGGCGCGACACTCCTACCGCGTACCGTTCGTCTGCTGATGGGAGCAGTGCCGGACGAGGTGGAATTTGATCAGATGGTTGAAAACCTGCGCGCGCTTGGCGGCGTGCAGGATATTCACCACGTCCATGTCTGGAATCTGGGAGAACATCACCGGGCGCTCGAAGCCCATCTCACTCTTGTTGATTACTCCCAAACAGCATTCGAGGGAGTCAAGCGACGCGCGCGGGCGATGCTGGAAAAGGATTTCGGCATCGCACATGCCACTTTCGAGCCCTGCCTCGCTACGGACTGCGATGATGCGCTGATCCCTGCCCACCCGGCACCCGCCAACGGGAAACACACGGTCGGTGATTAGGCTTTCGCTGGCACATTCCTGCCCGACCGTTCGCAGACCCTGCCCCCTGATCGCGCGCCACTCGCGGACGGTATTGCAGTCCGGAACCGATGCACCGCGAGCCGCCCTCAGCCGATATGGGCATAAAAGCCTATTATTGCTATTGCGAATACGTCTCAATAGCAATAATAGGCTTTGCAAATGTCTTGAAAGGATTCTTCACATGTATCGCGCTACCGCCTCGCTCATAGCAATTGCGCTGGCCGCCCCTGCTTACGCCAATGAAAGAGACCCGACCGATGAGCGGCAATCGCAGGACGGGATAGCAAACCCAAGCGAATCGATTATCGTGATCGGCGGTCGCATCGATGCGTATGAAGTGGCCGGTGCGGCGGACCTAATCGATGGCGAGGAACTGAGCGAATTCGAGCATGGGGACGTCAACCGTGTCCTGCGCCAGGTGCCGGGGGTAAATATTCAGGAAGAGGATGGTTTCGGGCTATTCCCGAATATTGGCTTGCGCGGCGCGCCGGTCGAACGGTCGAGCAACATCACCTTGATGGAAGATGGCGTTCTCATCGCCCCTGCCCCCTACGCCGCTCCGGCCGCGTATTACTTCCCCGCGATCGGTCGAATGGACGCAGTCGAAGTGATCAAGGGCGCGGGCTCGGTACGCTATGGTCCTCGCACGATCGGCGGGGCCATCAATTTCCGATCGACTCCGATACCGACCGAGAGCCTGGCTGGCGAAGCCTCCGGACAGCTTGGTTCTCGCGGTTATTATCAGGGTCATGGCTGGATTGGCGCTAGTGCCGACAATTTCGGGGCACTGGTGGAAAGCTATCAGCAAGGCAGTGATGGGTTCAAGACGATAGATGGCCTTCCCGGCGCCGAGACCGGTTTTCAACGCCAGGACTATCGCGCCCGCTTCGCCGTCCACACCAGCCCAGATTCGCCGGTCGATGCTCGCCTCGAGTTCGCCTATGGTCGATCCGAACTTGAGGCGAACGAAACCTATTTGGGCCTAGCCGACGCGGATTTCGCGAGCGATCCGTACCGGCGCTATTCGGCCAGCCAACGCGACGTTTTCACGGGCGAGCACGATCAATATCGGCTCACCGGCACGCTCCGGTTGCCCGACGACACGCAGGTTGCGGTTACCCTATATCGCAACGATTTCATACGAAGTTGGTCGAAGCTACAGGACATCGATTTTAACGGTGATGGCAGCTTTGATGCCATCCAGCCAGTCTTCGACAATCCGTCCTCAAACGAAGAAAGCCTCGCGATCCTGCGAGGGGCAGACAGCGCTGAAGGTGCTCTTCGCATTCGCAACAACAACCGCATCTATCGGAGCGAAGGCGTCCAGCTTTCGTTCGAAAGACCTTTCGAGACCGGCGCGGTCATGCACAACCTGGCTGCGTCGCTACGGTATCACGAGGATGAAGAAGACCGGTTGCAGAATGAGGAATTCTATACGCAGACGGACGGAGATCTCGTTTTCGTCCGGCAGACGGCTCCGGGCGCTCAAGCCAATCGCGAGGCGAAGGCGAAGGCGATCGCTTTCTATCTAGAGGACCGGATCGAGATCGGCGGGCTTACTCTGACGCCCGGCATTCGGTACGAAGGCATCGACCTTACTCGACTGGACTATGATCGAGCCGACCCCGCTCGTATCGATGGACCTGCGCGCATACGCAAGACCAACGTTGACGAATGGCTTCCCGCACTCGGTGCAACCTATGCACTGGGAGACGTGCTGTTGATTGCAGGCGTTTCGCGCGGTTTTTCTCCCCCCGGGCCCGGAAATCCGGAGGCGCGAGCCGAGAAAAGCTGGAACTATGAATTTGGTGGGCGTTTTCGGAATGGCGCCATTCAAGCTTCCGCGATTGCGTTTTATTCCGACTATTCCAATCTGCTCGGAAACTGCACACAATCCGTGGGGTGTAGCGTCGGGGATATTGGCGACCAGTTCAATGCTGGGGCCGTCTCCGTGAAGGGGTTGGAGCTGGCAGCTTCGACGGAGCATCAAGTGGGTAAGGAAATTTCAATTCCCTTCTCGGTGGTTTACACGCTCACCGACGCGCAATTCGAAAGCAGTTTCGAGAGTGCGTTCTTCGGTTCCGTGTCCCAGGGCGACGCACTGCCCTACATCGCTCGCCACCAATTCTATGCCGAAACGGGGCTCGCATTCGGACCGGCATCCTTGCTCGTGAGCGCCAATTACACATCGCAAGTACGCACCGAAGCAGGTAGCGGGGATATTTCGCCCGATGAGCGTATTGACGAAAGGATTGTCTTTGATCTCGCCGGCCGGTTTGCGCTGACGGAAGGTCTCTCTTTGTTTGCCAGAGTGGATAATCTGTTCGACAATGCTTATGCTGTAGCGCGTCGGCCTTCGGGTTTGAGACCGGGGGCTCCCCGGCGCTTCGTAGCAGGCGCTAGCGTGCGCTTCTGAGTATCTACGTCGGCCGATGATCGCGCAATCTTGTAAGAGGCGGGAGCGCCAGTGAGCATTTCCGCCTCACTAAATGCAGGTGAGGTCGAGACTCACGCAATCGATTGCGCCGACATTCGACGTGCCGCAGGCCACACACCCGCCAAAATATGAAGACGGCGGACACCTCCCCCAGAATAAATAGGAGTTTTGACATGACCCTCTCCATTGGCTCGACAGCCCCCGATTTCACAGCGGAAACGACCCAAGGCACCATCACCTTCCATGATTGGATGGGCGACAATTGGGCTATCCTGTTTTCTCATCCAAAGGCATTTACTCCGGTTTGTACGACCGAGCTGGGTTACATGGCCGGTCTCGGCGAGGAATTTGCCAAACGCGACACCAAGATTCTCGGCCTGTCGGTCGACAGCAGCCAAGACAATCGCGACTGGCTACCCGATATCGAGGCGGTCAGCGGCAATAAAGTCGATTACCCGGTGGTCGGCGACAGCGACCTGAAGGTGGCCAAACTCTACAATATGTTGTCCGCCGAGGAGACTGGCAGTGCGGAGCAAAGAACGGCAGCCGACAATGCTACCGTTCGCGCCGTCTATATCGTTGGCCCGGACAAAAAAATCCGTGCGATGCTACTTTATCCGATGAGCAGCGGACGCAATTTCGAAGAAGTGCTCCGATTGCTCGATTCAGTCCAGCTCACCGAAAGTAAAGGCGTGGCAACCCCGGTCAATTGGCAGAGTGGGGATGACGTCATCATTCCACCGTCTGTTTCCGAGGAAGAAGCGAAAGCGCGCTTCCCGCAAGGTTTCACAACGCTGCGCCCCTATCTGCGCACGGTTAAAATCGACTGACCAGCGCAAGCGGATGTGGTGTATTTGGGCTCGAACTCAACAGGGGATTCCGCATGAAGCTAGACAAAAGCAGTCACGCAACTGCGGCTTCCGCCGCATTACGATTTGGCACCGACGAATTCATACGCACAACCGGCCAGAAACTCGCGGAAATGAACTTCGCGCAAAACTTTGCGTGCTGGAAGCCAAGGGCGGAACTCTTCATATTCCCGCGCCACACCAAATGGTTTGGTCAGCACTATGCCGATTTCAATCAGCCATCGCGGCCAGCGCTCGGGGTGTTTCAGGCCAAGGAGGGCCATCCGGCCACCCGTCGGGAGAGCAGCTGAGGCGCGCTCGATGATCGCGGCGTAGTCAGGTGGCATTTCCAGTCCAAAGGTGCTGATGACTGCGCTGGTCTCGCTCGGAAAGCGGAAGGCGGCTACGTCTGACTGCACAAATTCGACATTACTTGCTCGCAGGCGCTTCGCTCGTCGACGGGCTTGGTCGAGCATGCCTTGCGAAAGGTCGACCAGCGTCACCTTGCCGCTTGGTCCTACTCTCTCAAGCAGAAACGCGAGGTTTGCGCCGGTGCCAGCACACAGATCGACCACATGGTCGCCGGCGTTGAGTTCAAGCCGGTTAACCAGATCGCGTCGCCAGCGACCAAGACCGGCCCACCGAAACCCCGACACCAATCGGTCATAGATTCCCGCGTTCTTGTCGTAGAGGCGTTCAACCTGTTCGTTGGATAGAATTGCCATGGCGCGAGCTAGCGAGCTTCGCCCGAAGAGATCGTAAGAACCTCTGAGAGGTCGTCCGGGTATGGCATTGGCGCGAACGCGCTCACGTTTGCGCGTCCGGTATTCCCCCAGGGGAGCCGTCCGGTGAGATTACCAAGGGGAGCGAGCGCAAGACGTATGACCTGCCCCAGAACTTCGCGGCCATCGCGGGTTTCAACTGCATAGCCCAGCATCGTCATATGTGAACGAAGGTGCGGCCCGAAGAAGCCCTGGCCCAGAATATGTTCCCGCTCGAGCGCGGTCCAAGCCAAAGCCCGGTCACCAGACTGCCTGGCGGCACGGAAAACGCGCCGCTCAGATTCGATAAGTTCAATAATGTCCTTCTTTGCCACAGGATTTTACCGTTCTGCTTGCATCTTCGAATCGTCTTATGCACCTTGTAGTGGCTACAAGGTCAAGCATTTCGAGAAGCCCATGAAGATTGGTGCCCTGGCGCGGAAGACCGGCACGACCGCCGAAACCATCCGCTACTACGAACGGACCGGATTGCTGGAGGAACCACCACGCACCGCCGGCAACTACCGGGACTATGGCCCGACCGAATTGGCCAGATTGCGGTTTATCCGCCGCGCACGCGACCTCGGCTTCACCATGGCGGAGGTGCGCCAATTGCTTTCTTTGGCGGATGATCCATCGCAATCGTGCGAAGCCGTGGACTCTATTGCCAGCCTCCACCTGCGCGAGGTGGATCGGAAGCTTGGTGACTTGCGAAAACTGCGAACCGAACTGCGCCATATGGTGGACGACTGCCAGCACGGAGCGGTTGGCGAATGCCGGATAATCGAAGTGCTTTCCGGCTAGCCGGACAGAGGGCGTTTATGGGAGCAGTGACGGGACGCAAGACATGATCATCTCGAAATTCGGGGCGTGTTCTGACATATCTCGTCGGTGCGTTCGACAACAGAACCGATCCAGTCATCGATCTCGGCTTCGACCCAAACCGTGCAACGGGGACCGAGCGAACGCGACTTTGGAAAACGGCCTTCGCGCATCCGCTGATAGATTGCCGTTCGGCGCAGGCCCACGCGCGCCATGACCTCGGGAAGACGAATGAGCCGGTCTGGCGTTGGCTCGACAGGAACGGCTTCCGCGTCCGTTTCGAGACCGGTCGTCATTTCAGAGAGCGAAGCTTTGTTCATCCTGCCGCTCCAGTTGCGCGAGGTGATCCGACAGGAGACCGGCGGTGCGGTGAGCGGTCCCCTTTGCCCAGCGCGGTCTCACATCGAGCAGCCTCTCGCCCAGCGCTTGATCCAAAGCAGACGGCAACTCGCTTATGAAGGTTTCAAGAAATTCCAGCACGCCGCTATTCTGCCAATCCTTGCTACGCTGCGAGTACCCCGCGAGTGCCAGCATCAGGGAGGTGCGCGGCGCGTGTCCGCTCGCGTCAAGGATGGCCAGCGCCTCTGGCAGTGTGGCTGACCTTGTCCCGGCGAGGATGCGTCGGAGCGCATCCTTGTTGATATTCGTCTGTGCGGCAATCGTCCGCCGGGACTTGCCACTTTCGTCCACGGCATGGTCGAGGAAAGCGGCGACTCCTCGCGATAGTTCTCCCCATTTGTCGTTTGTGTTTCGCGCCATTGTTCCTGCTTCCGGTGATCTTTAGCGAATCACCAACAGGCTAGGCGACGCGTCCAACTGTAGGAAAGGAAAAAGAACAAATAAGGAACTCGTAGGAAACTGGCTCATCGTCACACGATTTGATTCGCGCAGAGTCCGGTCCCTCGATCTCAGATTTCGGTATGGGTGGCGCAATGATCGGTATTCTTGGCCGCAATGTCTGCACCGGTCGCGCAAAGCCCGGTCAGATTGCCCAGAATCGACGATTTCTCTTGGTCGGAATGCCGCGTGCGGCAGTTTCCGTTTTCCTACACCCTGCCTTCCAATCGAGGAAAGAACATACAGCGAACGCATCGCTGCCAATGTTCGAAACGGAGTTCCTCGATGAACAATGCAATCACCCTTCCCCGCCCATCCGTTAAAGGCATTCGTGCCCGCGACTATATTCTTCCGGCCGCGATTGCGCTCGCCTGCGCCGGTGCCGCCTATGCCGGTGCCGACACGACCTTTGATCCGGCGCTGCAGAAATTTACCGACTTCCTCGAAGGTTCGGGCGGGAAAATCATCACCGTCCTCAGCCTTGCCGGCGGGCTTATCGCGCTCGCCTCGGGCCGCTTCGCCCTCGGGCAGGTCGCGGTCCCGGTCGGTGTCGGTATCGGCGTCGGCACCGGTGTGCCGATCGTCACCTCGGTCGTGACCGCGACCATCTGATCGCGGTCTAACGACGGGAGGGCGGCATGGCCGACAGATACCTCGTTCCACGGCGGCTCGACGATCCGGAGCTCATCGGTTTCTGGACCATCGACGAGTTTGCGGGACTGCTCGTCCCGTTCGCCTGGGGCATCCTTGCGCAGCACATCATCATCGGCACCGGCCTATCGGTCATGACCTGGTTCGCCCTTCGAAAGGCCAAAGCTTCAGGTGCAGGGTCGAAACTGGTGCATGCTGCCTACTGGTATCTGCCGGGGAGCTTCCTCGGGCTGAAAGCCACGCCGCCCTCCCACTGTCGCCTGCTCGCAGGCTGAGGGAGGACATCCATGAAACACGAATTCGCCTACGAGGAAGCGCAGCGTCACCTCAAGCAGCGTAACCGCTTTGCCGCGCTGGCATCCGTTCTCGGCCTTACCAGCCTGCTGGCGGTCGGCGCGGCGGCAACGCGCGAGGAAAGCATGATCCTCGTGCCTGTCACGAGCGAGCGCCTGACGCTCGGCAGCGGCGCGACCGATGCGCACTACCTCGAGCTTGTCACCCGCGACACCGCGCTGATGCTGCTCAATCGCGCACCCGAGAGCCTCGACTACTGGATGGAACAGGTCCTGAAGGTGGCAGATCCCTCTGCGCACGGCCGCCTCAAGGCCGAGCTCGTCAAGATCGTCGACGAGCAACGCGGCTCGGACATCAGCCAGGCCTTCGTCATCTCGCGGATGGAGGTCGACCCGCAGGCGCTCACCGCGACCGTCACCGGAACGCTCAAGACCTTTGTCGGCGCGCAGGTGATCGCGAGCCAGCAGCGCAGCTTCGAATTCAGCTGGAACCGCCGCGGCCTCAGCCTCGGCCTCACCGGCTTCCGCCAGCTCCCAACCGAAACCGAGGAGGAGAACCCATGACACTCCTATCCCGCCCCTTCCCCGCCGCGCTGACCAGCGTTGCGCTGGCAATCGCCACGGCCGCCTACGCTTCACCGGCACATGCCGACCAGTTCGTCGAGGCCGCTGATGGCGCCGCGATCGATTGCGTGCTCGCGCGCGGCGCGCTGACCCGTATCGCCCTCATCGAGGATGGTTTCGCCAATGTCTCGAAGATGGCGAGCGGCTATCCCTACAACGATTTCGAGGTGACCCACGAACCGGTGCGCGGCGACATTTATGTCTCGGTGCCGCTGCAATATGCGAGCGCCAGAGTCAGCTTCTTCGCGACCAGCAGCGCGGGCTATGTCTATAAGTTCGCCTGCCGCGTCGATGGCGAGGAAGCGAGCCAGCTCTTCGTCACCAATCCCGCGCTCGCCAAGTCCCAGGCGAGCGAATGGGAAGGCTATGCAGCGACGCGCGACGAAGCCGCGATCCGCCTGATCGAGGCGATGGCGAGCGACGGTGTTCTGCCGGGCTTCCGGGCGCGCGCCGAACTCTCGCGACCACGCCGCACCGACAGCCTCGAAGTGCAGCAGGTCGCCGAATATGAAGATGCCGAGCTGATCGGTCAGGCCTTCACCCTGCGCAATCTCGGCCCGATGCCCGTCGACCTTGCCGGTGAACGCGAGGCGCCCGCCGGGGCGCTGGCCTTTGCCTATGGCCGCGACAGTCTCCAGCCCGGCGAGAGCACGCAGGCCTTCCTCGTCTTTGCGAAGGGAGGGCTCGAATAATGGCCGATACCGACAGACACGATACGCCCGCCGCAGCGCCCAAGGACGAGACGCGCGGCGAAGCCCGGCGCAATCTCAACCGCACGGTCGCGCAGCGCCAGAAGCTGCTGCTCGCCGGCATCGGCGGGGTGGCACTCATCTCCGGTTCGATGTTCATCTTCGGCGGCGAGGATGAAGCCGGCGCCGGCGGCGCGGGCGCGACCACGATCGAGACCGGCGCGCTGGTCAATCGCAATCTCTCGCAGCGCGAATTCGTCGCCACTTATGGCAACCGTCTTGATGCGCAGGGCCGCGCGATCAAGGACCTGCAGGAAAGCCAGCTTCCCAAGGCCTCGATCGAGCAGGAGCTCGAGACATTGCGCGGCGAAAACGCGCGGATGATCAGCGACGGTCAGGCGGCGATCGATGCGATCTCGGCCGAGAACGCCGCTTTGCGCTCGGAACTCGAGACGGTGCGCGCCAATCCCCCAGTTACGCCGGTTCCCTCAGCCGATCCGCGGGCTCCGGGCTTCCCTCCCGGAGCGCTCGAGCCACCCAGCGAACCCAAGGCAAGCCTGCTGAGTTTCTCATCCGACAAGCCGGGCGCCGCCAAGACCAAGGCAATCGAAAGCGCGCCGACGCTGCTGCTCGAGGCAAGCCGCGATTACCTGCCGCCCAACAGCTATGCACCTGCCACCGTGATCGTCGGGGTCGACGCCTCGACGGGCGTTACCAGCCAGAGCGATCCGCTGCCCGTGGTGCTGCGTATCACCGGTCCGGCGCGCTCGGTGCTGCAGGGCAACAAGCTTCTCACCACCGATCTCACCGGCTGCCTCGTCAACGGCGCGGCGCGCGGCGATCTCTCGGCCGAGAAGGTTTACGTCAAGCTTGTGCGCATGACCTGTGCGCAACCGGGCGGACGCTTTGCGGTGAGCGAGGTCAAGGGGTTCATCGCCTTTGCCGGCAAGTCGGGCGTTCGCGGCAATGTCGTCAGCCGCGAAGGCAGCCTCGTCAGCCAGGCGCTGCTCGCCGGGATCGTCGGCGGGTTCGGACGCGGCTTCTCGGCCAATGCCAACGGCATCTTTGCGCAGCCTGTCGGCAGCGACGGCAGGCGCGACGCGCTCTCGCCGACCGACATTCTCGCAGGCGGCCTCGGCCAGGGCGCGGGCGAAGCCGCCGACACGGTCAGCAAATACCTCATCGAACGCGCAGAACAGTACCAACCCGTCGTCGAGATGCCGACCGGCATCGCAGTCGAGATCGTCTTTCTCGACGGCGTCCATGTCAGGAGCACACCCCAATGAACTACTCGAACCAGCGGCCCGGCCTCAAGGCGCGCGCCGCGCACATATCGCTCGCCGCCGCCAGCGCAGCAGCCCTCCTTACAAGCGGTGTCGCGGTAGTGACCGCCATGCCGGCGCAGGCCGCGATCACGCAGAATGTGGTTGAAGCGCTCAAGCTTCGTCTGCCCAAGACACCGATCGACGCGCTCGATTGCAAGACATTCGCGCCGTGGTGCGAGGTCGTCTCGGGAGAGACGCTGTTCTACATCGACGAAGCGGCACGCTACCTCTTCGTCGGGCGGCTCTACGACATGGAGGAGCGGCGCGACGTAACCGCCGCGCGCCTGCTTGAACTCAATCCCGACCTGCTCGCCGCCGGCGCAGCCCGCGCTGCCGGCGAGGACACTGCCGGTCGGCACGACGTTGCAGAACCCCGCGACAGGCGGGCCGCGACGCATGTCGATCTCAAAGTCTTGCCCGCAGTAGGCGCGATCCTGTGGGGCAATCCCAAGGGGCCGAAGCTGGTTGTCTTCTCGGATTTCCAGTGCGGCTACTGCAAGCGGCTCACCGGCGAACTCGAGAAGGCAGGCGTCCTTGTCGAGGAGCGGCCGATCTCGATCTTCGGCGCATCGAGCCGCCGCATGTCCGAGGCGGTGCTGTGCGCCGCCGATCCGGTCGGGGCGCTCCATGCCGCCTACACCGGCAAGCACCTCGAACCGCGCGCTGCCTGCAAGAAAGCAGCTGCGCTCGATGCCAACGAAGCCTTTGCACAGGCCAACGGCTTTGCCGGAACCCCGGTGATCGTCAGAGCGCGCGACGGTGCGGTGCTGCACGGCTACCGCGATGCAAAGACACTGCGCGCATTTGCCAATGCCAAGACCGGATCGAAGCAATGAGCGGCCGTGTGACCCGTGTCGGAGCGACGGCAACCCTCTCCTTGATGATCGCCGGCTGCGCGACGCTTGGCGGCAACGTCAAGGGCGACTTTTCCTGCCGCGCGCCGGAGGGAAGCTGCGCGCCAACCTCGATGATCGACGATGCCGCCACCCGCGCTTCACAGGCAGAACGGTCCGGTCATGCCTCTGCGCGAGCGCACGGGGTCGGTGATCGCGAATTGCGGATCGTCGTTGCGGGCTACCGCGACGAGGCGGGCCGCATCCACGAGGCCCGGGTCGTTCATGTCGTGCTGCCCGATCGCGCTGCCGAGCGCTGGCGCGCGCCGCGTTCGACCGGCGACGTTCTGCGCGCACTGGCGCGCCCGGCTGAAGCGGAAGGCCCGCCGCCCGCCGCCGCAGAAGCACGTCCATTCCAGCATTCCAATCCCTCCCCCCAGCAGCCTCCCGATGTCCTGGTCATCCCCTCACAGGATCTGACGGAGCTGCCCGGTGCCAAAGCGCCGGACCCCGGGGCACCTGGTCGTTCCCCCTCCCCCGGCCAGGTGCCCCACCCTGTTCTGCCCGAAGGAGAGCCCAAGTGAACCTCTCGCTATCCTCTGCGCGCGACGCGCTCCTCGCTGGCCTGTTCGGCGATGCGAAGAAAGCCGACCATGCGCAGCCGCGTTTCGCGCTCGACATGCTGTCGGACTGGCTTCCGTACCGCATCTATGACGAGGGCCCGGGGCTCTACCGGAACGCGCACTCGAAGGGCTTCATTCTCGAAGTCACCCCGCTCATCGGCGCCGATGAGCGCACCGGTGAAATCCTCGGGCAGTTCTTCTCCGAGAGCCTGCCGCAAGGCGCCTGTTTGCAGGTGCTGAACTTCGCGTCTCCGCGCATCGGCGCCATCGTCGGCCCCTGGTTCGCGCCGCGCTACGAGCAGGGCGGGATCTACGAAGCGATCGCGAAGGCCCGCACCAACCGGCTCTACGATCTCGTCTGGAAGTCGGGCTCGGCACACGCGCCGTTTCATGCGCGCCATGTGCGTCTCGTGCTGTCGCTGGGCGTTCCGGTGCCCGGAAACGTGACCGATGCAGAACTCACCGAATGCCGCGACGGGATGGCGGGGATGCTGAACTCGCTCGGCCTTGCATCGAACAGGCTCGAGCCCGCAGGCCTGCTCGCACTGGTCGACGAACTCACCTCGCCGACGACAGCGCGCGAACCCGATCTCACCCACTGGAACCGCGAGGACACGCTCGACGCGCAGGCCATCCGCCGCGATATCGAACTCGAGGTCGAGGACGACCGGCTTATCTTGCGCACCGAGCGCTTCCGCGAGACCGGGCGCTCGCGAGATGGCGTGCCGCAGGTAGGTGAATGCTATCCCGACCGCTTCGATGTGCGCCATTACGGCGTGCGCTCTACCCCTGAGCGCTGGGCACCGTGGGAATGCGCGCGGCTCATCGGCGACATGTTTACTGACAAGCTGCGCTTTCCCTGTCCCGCCGCGACAATGCTGTGCCTGCACTATCCCGACCAGGAGGCCGCCTCGGCGCGCGCCGGCTACAAGTTCATGCGCACCACCAGCCTTTCGGAAACGAAGAGCGCGCGCTTCCTCCCTAGGCTTGGCGAGCAATCGGCCGAATGGAGACACGTCCAGGCCGAACTCCAGGCGGGCAAGAAGCTCGTCAAGCTGTTCTATGGTCTCACCACGATCTCGCCGCTCGGCGAAGGCGATGCGCATGAGCGCACGGTCAAGGCGATCTACAAGGCGGCCGGATGGGACCTTGCCGACGAGCGCTTCCTCCAGCTCCAGGGCCTCGTCGCCTCGTTCCCGTTGAGCCTCGCCGATGGTCTGGTCCACGACCTTGCGCGGCTCAAACGCTTCCGGACCATGCTCTCGACCACCGCGGCCAATATCGCCCCCCTGCAGGGCGAGTATCTCGGCGGGACGATCCCGCACCTGCTGCTCCTCGGACGGCGCGGCCAGCCCTTCTTCTGGTCGCCCTTCGAGAACGCGGCGGGCAACCACAACATCGCGATCTGCGGAAAGTCGGGCTCGGGCAAGTCGGTGCTGCTGCAGGAGCTGTGCGCCGCGCTGCGCGGCGCGGGCGCCAAGGTCGTGGTGATCGACGACGGACGCAGTTTTGAGCATTCGGTCAAGTTACAGGGCGGCCGCTTCGTCGAGTTCACGCTCGCCTCGGGATTCTCGCTCAACCCCTTCTCGATGGTCGACGATGCGCGCGCGCATGAAGACGAGGATTACCGGCTCGACTGCTTCGCCATGATCAAGGCCATCGTTGGCCAGATGGCGCGGCCAAGCGCCGCGCCTTCGGACACGGAGCGCGGGCTGATCGACCGCGCGGTGACGCAGGTGTGGCAAGCGCTCGGCAGCGGCGGGGCGATCGACGACGTCGCGCATGCGCTCCATCAGAGCGAGAACGAGGCGGGCAAGGATCTCGCCACAGCGATCGCGCCCTTCTGCCGCGGTGGCAGCTATGCCGGGTTCTTCTCGGGGAAAGCGAGTTTCGCGCTCGAAGACGATTTCACTGTGTTCGAGATGAGCGACCTCGCGTCCCGCGAGGAGCTTCGAAGCGTTGTCCTCTCGGCAATCATGTTCATGACCGGTCAGGCGATGACGCGCTCTTCGCGCCCGACCAAGAAGCTGCTGCTGATCGACGAGGCCTGGGCGATGCTCAGGGGCGGCTCGATGGGCGAGTTCGTCGAGACCTATGCCCGCACCGCGCGCAAATATGGCGGCGCGCTTGCGACCGCGACCCAGTCCTTGAACGACTACTACAAGTCCGATGGTGCGCGCGCCGCGCTCGAAAACAGCGACTGGATGCTGGTGCTCCAACAGAAGCCCGAGACCATCGCCGATTTCCGCAAGGAAGCGCGGCTCGACATGGACGACCGGACCGAGACGCTGATCCGCAGCCTCAAGCGCTCGGGCACCGAGTACAGCGAGATCTACCTCAAAGGTCCCGAGATGGAAGCGGTTGGACGCCTGGTGCTCGACCCACTCTCGGCAACCATCTTCTCCTCCGATCCCGACACCTATGCCGCGATCCACCGCCATGTCGAAAACGGCATGCCGCTGGAGCGCGCAGTCGCGCTGGTCGCAGGCGTGGAAGGAGGCATGTGATGGTGCTCGAGACCACCACGCTCGTAGATCGCGTGCCGCTTCCGTCAGTCAGACAAGCCCGCGACAAGCACCGTGTGATCGACTGGCTGGCGCTGTTCCAGGGCACCTGCCTGGTGCTGATCGAAATGGCAAGCTTCGCGGCGAGCACGCTGCTGCTGGTCCTCGGCCTGCCGCTGTTCGTGTTCCTGGCTGTAGCAGGCTGGGATCTCACGGCGCTGTTCGCGCAGCTCGGCAATCTTGCCGACCATTACCGCACCGCTGAACCGGTCGCGCGCCGCTTCTTTGCGCAGGACCTCCAGATCGCATTTCTCATCGCAGCCGGGGGCCTCACCTTGCTGCGGCTGCCGGCTTTCCTGCGCCGCCTCGATCGCCGCCTCGCCGAAGGATCTCCCCACCATGGATAGACTGCACCTCCCGCTTAGCCAGCTGGGCCCGAAACTCCTCGCCGTAGCGGTGCTCGTTGCCGCGCTCCTGTGGGGTGCGTGGATCACGCAGCAGGTCACCAGCTCCCCGGAGCAGCGGATCGTCACGGTCCGGCTCGCCGAGACCATCGGGACATTCGTCGAGGAAGCCGCGCGCGCCGATGCCGATCCGGCGGTCGTCCAAGCGGCTAGCCTTGCCTACCTCAAGGCCGCCGAAAGCGCCGTTGCCGACATGGGCCATGACGGCCGCGTGGTGCTGGTTGCCGAGGCCGTGCTCGCGGGCGCTGCCGAAGACGCAACCTCCGAACTCGAGCAGCGCATTGCGGACAAGCTCGCAGGGGAGATCCAGCCATGAGCCTGCCCCGCTCGATCCGCCGTTCACTGCTGCTCTCGGGGCTGGTCCTGCTGCCGCTCGCCTGGGCGCCGCTCGATGCCTTCGGCAAGGACCACGCTTTCCTCATCAATGCGAGCCCGAGCCTGCCAAACTGGGCGTTCTGGCTCGAAAAGCACGCGCCGATCATGCGCGGCAGCCTGATCTTCTTTGAGCCGCCGCAAAGCGAACTCGTCGAAAGGCATTTCGGAAAGGGACCGCAGATGTTCGGCAAGCGCGTCCTTGGCATGCCGGGCGATGTCGTGCGCCACGAGGGCGATGCGGTCTTCATCAACGGGAAGCAGGTCGCAAGCCTGCTCGAGGTTACCCGCCTTGGCGTGCCGCTCACGCGCGGTCCCGAAGGCGCAATACCGGAAGGTTGCTACTACACCGGAACCGACCATCCACGCGGGCTCGACAGCCGCTACGGCGCCATCGGTTTCGTTTGCCGCGAGCAGATCCTCGGCAGCGGGAGGGCTATCCTGTGATGCGCTCCCTCCTTCCGATTGGCGCGCTTTTCCTCGCGGCGCTCCCTGCCAGCCTGCAGGCACGAGACTACGGCCAGCGCGGCGCGGTCTTCCCCGTGATCGAGCGCGACCTGCTCGAACAGATCCATACGCGCCTCGCGCAGATGGAAAAATCGGGCGAGACCGCCCGGCTCAACGAGGAACTCAAACGTCGCACAATCGCCCGCGTCAACCGGCCCGATCCGGTTGCCGGCCTCATTCGCGCAAGCGCAAGCCGTCAATGGGCCTTCGACCCGACAATCACGCTTGCTGCCGATATCCGGGGCGCAAAAGGCGAGCTGATCCATGCCGCCGGAACGCAGGTCAATCCGCTCGACAGCGTCAAGCTGCGCGGCGACCTCCTGTTTATCGACGGCGACGATCCCTCGCAGATCGCCTGGGCGCTGGGGCAGGACGCGCACGCCAAGCTGATCCTCGTGAAAGGCGCACCGCTCGAGCTGATGAAGGCCCGTCAACGCCGCTTCTATTTCGATCAGGGCGGCAAGCTGACGCAAAAATTCGGCATCAGGGCCGTCCCCGCGCGGGTGCGCCAGAACGGGCGGATGCTCGAGGTGAGCGAGATCACGCTCCCGCCGCGAAAGGCCCAACCATGAGCAACATCCGTGCCTTCCTGATCCTCGTCACCGCGACGTTGTCGTTCGCTCTTGCCTCGCCCGCCTCGGCCGATGCCGGGCCTGGCAAATGCACCGGGCAGTTCGTCAATCCGATCACCGACATCTGCTGGTCGTGCCTGTTCCCGATCTCAGTCGGCGGGCTCGAAATTTGGCCGAGCAATCGTCCCGATCCCGATAATCCCGACCTGCCGGTGTGCCTGTGCGGTCTGAGGCCCGGGATCGCCATGGGCTTCTGGGAGCCCGTCCGGCTCGCCGATGTCAGCATGAAGCCATGGTGCTTCGTGAACCTCGGCGGGATGAAGCTCGATCCCGGCTTCGATATCGGCTTCCGCTCGATCTCGGGTCCGTCGGCCGTGGGCGGCGCAAGCCAATATTATTCGAGCTGGCACGTCCACTGGTATGCCTATCCGCTGATCTACTGGATGGAGATCGTCGCCGATTTCCTGTGCCTTGAGCCGGGCTCAATCGACATCCTCTACATCTCCGAAATCGATCCGCTGTGGCAGGACAGCGAGCTCACCGCGATCATCAATCCCGAGGCCGTGCTGTTTGCCAACCCGCTGGCGCTTGCCGCGTGCGCTGCGGATTGCGCTGCTTCGACCGCGAACCTGCCGCTCGACGAGATGTTCTGGTGCGCGGGCTGCCAGGGTTCGATGTACCCGATGAATGGCAATGTCTCCGCTTCGATCGGACACGTTCAGGCCTCGCGGCTCGTGCTCTCGCGCTTCGCCTACAAGCTCCACCGCGAGCTCGTCTCATGGGGGACGATGGGGTCGAAGGGCCTGTGCGGCAAGTACCTGATGCCGGTGATGAGGAAGCAGCAATACCGCTTCCAGGCCACCAACCCCAACCCGGCGACCAAGGGCCGCTACGCCTGCCCGCCCGTGGGTGCCTCAACCACCTTCCAGTCCCCCGGACAGGTCATCCCCGCCATTGGCGAAGACATGGGATACCTCGTCTGGCGCAAAAGGAATTGCTGCGCGCTATGAGAAACGCTTTCCCCATACTCGTTGGCCTTAGTCTGGTGATCGCTGCCGGATTTGCCGCAGCTTCTGCGCAGGATGCCGGGCCCGACCTTGACCTCGCTGAGATCCGCGCGCGCGCGGCCGAACATGCCGCCGACGCCGAGGCGCTCGCCACATCGGTCAGGACAAAAGCGGATGCCCTCGCAGACGACGCGCGCGCCGCTCAGCAAACGGCTTTCGACAATCGCGCAGTCTATGCCGAGACTGCGCAGGCGACCGCGAATGCCGGGCCGCTCGATCTCGATGGCATGATCCGCGCCCAGGCCGATGCGGAAGTGGCAGCGATGGGCGAAACGCCCCGGTTCATCGCGTTTGCCTCCTTGGCAATGCCCGAACCCTCATTGAAGGCGCTGGTTCGCGATGTCTCGAGGGCCGGCGGCGTCACCGTATTGCGCGGATTTCCGCAAGGCGACAGCGCGCGCTTCAAGAAGCGCATCGCCGCTATCTGGAGCGATCGCGATGATGCCGGCGCGCTCGGGATCGACCCGCGCCTGTTCCGCGCCTTCGATATCAAGGTTGCCCCGAGCTTCGTGATGATCGCGAGCGATTTCAGCCCCTGCGACGGGTTCGACTGCAAAGACGTCTTGCCGCCGCACGACCGCATTGCCGGCAATATCAGCGTGGCCGAAGTGCTCGACACCTTCGCTTCGGGAGGCGGTCCGGGAGCGCAGCTCGCGCGCCTCCATTCCCGCAGGCTCGAAGGAGAACGGCCATGAGGCTCATACAATCGCTTCGCATAGGACTGCTCGGTCTTCTCGCCGTCGCCGCGCCCCTTTCCGCGCAGCAGCAGGACGCGCGGGCCGATGGCAAGGCCTTTGGCGAAAGCCTGCGCGGCGAAGCGCAAGAAGCTGCCAGATCGCAGCCCAATGCAGCAAACCTGCCCAACTACGACCGCAACGCCGTGCGAAACCTGGAAACGCTCGCCGACGATCCCGACCGGATCGAGAGCAATGCGGCCTCCGCTGTCACCGGACACCAGGGCTATCGGGCAATGCGCGACAGCGTAGCCAATCGCGCGCGCTTCGATCCGAACGAGATCGAGGACGTCATCGCGCGCAGCCTCGCCATCAACGAGACCCCGCTCGACTACACCAGCGGCATGGATATCTCGGGCGGCCAGGGCAATTGTGTCCCCCTGCCGCCCGGCTCGGGCACGGCGGGAACCTATACCGCGACCTGCAACACCGGCACGCGGATCGACCAGTCGGCGGGCCAATGCGCGGTGCCGCTCGTCGCCAACGTGACCCGGCGCCAGCAATGGCACTATCTCTGCAATGAGACGAGCACAGTCTATGGATATCCCTGGTGCTCGGCATTCGATGGTGGCTCGTGCCGGATCACCGGGTATCGGCCCGGACCCTGCCTCCAGTGGCGGCAGGACCAGTTCTACAGATACTGCATTGAACCTGGCGACCCCATCGCCGAAATCACATGCGACACTCCGGATGCACGCTACACGCCCTATGCGGTGACCACGGACAGCACGGTCGATACCTTTTCCGACGAGAGCCAGTGCACCGGATTTGCCGATAATGGCGATTGCGCGCTCGACGCAGAGATCTGCACCGATGCCGATCCCCAAACCCGCGTGGTCGACGGCGTCTCGGTTACGCGGCCCTGCTGGGAATGGCAGCGCAGCTACACCTGCACATCGCGCGAGGCGGCGAGCGACTGTTCGGACATCGAAAGCCAGGGCACTTGCCGCTTCATCCGCGAGGAATGCCTCACCGACGAGACGCCTTGCGAGACCTGGGAGCGCATCTACGAGTGCCCGCTGCCTGAGGCCAATAGCGCCACGCAATATGTCTGCGACGGCGATGTCTATTGCATTGACGGTAGCTGCGAGACGATCGAGCGCACCGCCAATGACGAGTTCAAAGATGCGGCGGTCGCATTGCACGCCATGGACGAGGCGCGCGGCCAGTTCGATCCGAACACGCTGACGCTGTTTCGCGGCACGCGCAACACATGCTCGTCCAAGGTCTTCGGCGTCCTCAATTGTTGCAAGGGCAAGGGCTTCCCGCTCATTCCAGGTATTAGCCTGCTGGTCGCGCTCGGCTGCAACCGCGAGGAAGTGCTGCTCCACGAACGCGATGCGCAGGGGCTGTGCGCCTATGTCGGGACCTATTGTTCGGACAAGTTCCTTGGCGTCTGCCTGACGAAGAAGAAGGTCTATTGCTGTTTCGAGAGCAAGCTCTCGCGGATCCTGCAGGAACAGGGCCGCAAGCAGCTCCCCAAGCCATGGGACAAGCCCAAAGAAGAACAATGTGAGGGGTTCACTCTCGACGAGTTTGCCCGGCTTGATTTGAGCCGGATGGATTTCAGCGAGGTCTATGCCGAGTTCACCGAGGCCGCGCGGCTGCCCGACGAACTCGAGACCAGCATCCTCATCCAGCAGAGGATCGAAGATTATTACGCAAGGGGCGGCCAATGACCCATCTGCATCACCTCACGGCGCTCGCGCTCGGCATAGCTGCCCTGCCCGCCACTCTGGCCCAGGCGCAGGAGCGGCAGGACACAAGATCGACCACCGCTGCCGACGCGCTCTACTGCCAAGAGCGTAGGCTCGGCTACTGGTTCTACTGCGTGAAGCCCGCTCCCATTGAAGAGCCACAACAACCTGAAGCCGAGCCGGTCGCGGCCAGCCAAGAACTCGACGCGATCACCTCCGAGCTGCGCGAACTCAAAGCGCGCGCGATTCTCTATCCGACCGAAGCCAATGTCGCGGCCTATATCCGCTTTCAGCGCGCGCAGCTCGACCGCGCCTCGCTGTTCTCCGATGTCTGGCAGCGGGCGATCTGGCGGGACCCGGACCTCGACTACACGCTTGAGCGCCCCGTCGGAGCGGTCGCCAAGAAGCAGTGGCAGGATGCCCGCAGCGCGGAGCGCGATCACGTCATGGCAACGCTCTCGCAGCGCTACGGCCTGTTCTATTTCTTCAGTTCGACCTGCGGCCCGTGCGAAGTGATGGGCCCGATCGTCAAAGGCGTCGCCGACCGATGGCGGATTACCGTACGCGCGATCTCGACCGATGGCGGACCCTCGAGACACTTTCCCGACTATCGGGTCGAGACGAACCAGCGCGGCAAGCTTGGTCTCGAAGGCAAAGCCACCCCCGCCCTGGTGCTGTGGGATAGCGTGACCAAACGCCCGATTCCGATCGGCTACGGCGTGCTCTCGGCCGACGAGCTGCAGGACCGCATCTACCTTCTCACCTCCAAGGAAGCCGGACATGATTACTAGCATCCGCAATGCGGCATTGACCCTCGCCGCCGCCAGCATGGTTGCCTCACCGGTCGCCGCGAATGTTGGCGACAGCATGGACCGCTTCATGGATGACATGGGGGCGGCGGCGAATGTCACGGGCCCAACCGCCTTCGAAGGCCAGTCGGCGGGATATTACAGCCTCGGCAATGTCTGGACACGCTTCCCTCAGAAGACGACCAACATCGCCAATCTCCAGCTGCCGCGCGCAAGGGCGGGCTGCGGAGGCATCGATATCTTTGCCGGGTCTTTTTCCTTCATCAATGCGAGCGAGATGGCCGCGCTCCTGAAAGCCGTCGCCAACAACGCGGTCGGCTTTGCTTTCAGCCTCGCGATCGACACCGTCTGTCCCGAGTGCAACAAGATCATGCAGGAGTTTTCGCAGAAGGCTCAACTCATGAACAATCTCTCGATCAACTCCTGCGAAATGGCGCAGGGGCTGGTCGGCGGCCTGTGGCCCAAGGGCGATCTCGCCGACAAGGCGATCTGCGAAACCATCGGGAATTCCGAAGGCATTTTCACCGACTATGCGGCCGCCAAACACGGCTGCGGCACGCGCGGCCAGCGCGCGTCAACCAACGAAGGCGGCGGCACCGACTACGCCGACGTCAATCCGGGCGTCGCGCGCAACTACACCTGGCACGTCCTCAAGAAGAGCGCCTTCTTCAATCCCGGCGGTACCTTCGACCGCGAGCTTGCAGAATACGTCATGACGCTGATTGGCACGGTCATCTACGTGCCGCCCAAGGATGATGAACCCGGCAAGTTCGTGCCCTTCGCGGGCGACGCGTCCTCGACGCTCGTAAGCGCGCTCCTAGACGGGACGCAGGGCCAGACCGTGCGCGTGTTTCGCTGCGACGAGACCGATCTCTGCCTCAATCCCACCTTCGAGCAGATGAGCCTTTCGAATGCGAAGGCCATCCGCCCGCGCGTCGCGCTCCTCATCGGCAATATGGTCGATGCGATCCGCGCCGATACCGCAATCGGCAATGCCGAGAAGGAATTGCTGCAGGTCGCCTCGGTCCCCTTGTACAAGATCCTTACCGTCCAGGCCGCCTATGGGCGCGGAATGCCGACTGACGACCGCGACACGCTCGCCGAGATCGCCAGCATCGACCTGCTCTATGCCATCCTCGACCGGATCGTGTCGGAAGCCGGGCGCTCGATGGCGAGCTTCATCGCCGCCGACGAAGCCAAGCTCGCGATCTGGCGCGGCCAGGTTGCTGAGGTGCGTTCGGGGCTCGTCCAGCGACAGGCCACCGGACAGGCCAAGGTCTCCGCTATCATGCAGATCATCGAGAAAACGGCGATGATCGAGAACGCCCTTGCCGCCTCGATGTCGCCCTCGATGTCGGCAGCGCTCGACTGGTCGCGCGGGCTCCAGTCGCGCTCGATTATCCCCTGAGGCCGCGACATGGTCGAGATCTTCACAACCGGCGGCGGCGAATACATCGTCAATGTCTTGAACGCCGTCGCCGCGTGGACCGGGGCCGGTGGCTACAAGAGCCTGATCCAGGTGGCGCTGGTCATGGGCATGGCGCTTGCGGTCATTGTCGTCGCGTTCAACCAGGACTGGCGCGCCTGGCTCAACTGGTTCCTCGGCGCGACACTCATCTACATGTGCCTGATGGTGCCGCGCATGGATGTGCAGGTCACCGACCGTGTCAATCCGAGCCTCGCTCCGGCGACAGTCGCCAATGTCCCGCTCGGGCTCGCGCTCATGGCAAGCTTCACCAGTCAGGCAGGCGACTACCTTACCCGCTCCGCCGAGCTCGTCTTCGGCCTCCCCGACGATCTCAACTACTCGAAGAACGGCATGATTTATGGCGCGCGCCTGCTCGAAGCGACACGGTCCCTGCGCATTGCCGATCCCGAGTTTGCCGCCAATTTCGACGAGCATGTGCGGCAATGCGTGTTCTACGACCTGCTCCTCGGCCGCTACTCGATGAAGGAACTGTCCGAAAGCAACGATATCTGGGCGACCATTGCGCCTGGCAGTGCCGCGCGGGCACAGCGCTTCCTCACCCGGCAGGCGGACGATAGCGTCACGGCCACGATCATCACCTGCCGCGAAGCATACACTGCGCTCTCCAACCAGTGGGCCGGGCTTATTGATGAGATGACACGGGTCGCCGGGCGCCAGCTCTACCCCCGGCAGACCGAGGCGCTCGCGAAGGCCAAGCTCATCGCAGACCTGCCGATTGCCTATCAATACCTCACCGGCGTCTCGAAGGATGCAAGCAGCATCTTCCGCCAGGTTCTGACCATCAACGCCTTGAACCAGGCGATGCATGGCTTCGCCGGAGCTAGCGGTGCATCGAGCGTCGATGTGTTCGCGCAGACCCGCGCCGACATCCAAACCGAACGGACCTATTCCTCGATCGCGCACAACGCGATGAAATGGGTCCCGATCCTCAATGTCGTCCTGACGGTCGTATTCTACGCGCTTTTTCCGGTGCTCTTCCCACTGTTCCTGATGCCCAAGACCGGACCGATCGCTCTCAGAGGATACGTCACGGGCTTCTTCTATCTGGCAGCTTGGGGGCCGCTGTTCGTCATCCTGCACATGATCCTGATGCTCAAGGGCGCGAGCGATGTGGCGGCAGCGGGCGGCGCGACCGGTCTCAGCCTCGCGACCTTCTCCGGCATGACCGACGTCAACAACGATATCGGGATCCTGGCCGGCTACCTCGTCGCATCGATACCGTTCCTTGCAGGCGGCGTCGCCAGGGGCGCGCTCGCAATATCGGGCCAGGCAACCAGCTACCTCAATCCGAGCCAGAACGCGGCAGAAGAGGCGGCGCGCGAAGCGAGCACCGGCAATATTTCGCTCGGCAATTCCAGCCTTGAGAACTCGAACGTGTTTTCGCGCCAGTTTGCGCAAGCCAGCCTTGCTCCCAACATTGGCTACGGCGCCGCGCAGACGCGAACGACGGGCGAAAACGGCACCCAAACCACCGGCTTCCCGCAGGCCGAGTTCGCGACTGTGCCGACCTCGAGCTATCCGTTCACACCAACGCTAGGGCAGGACTTCTCGAGCCGGCTTGCGACCATGGCGAGCCAGAGCCGCGGCCAGAGCGAGACATTCTCGAACCTTGCCCAGCAATCGACGAGCTCGGCTGTCACCCGCTTCAGCGAGTTGCGCGATGCCTACACCCGCTCGCGCTCGAACGAGAGCGTCAGTGGCACGTCAACGAGCGACAGCATCGGCAGCGCCTTCAGCGAAGTCGACAACGCCTCGAAAACACTCCAGCAGCAGTTCGGGCTGTCGCGCCGCGCGGCCGACGACATTACTGTGTCCTGGTTCCTGAACGGGGATGCCGGTCTCGGGGTCAAAGGAGAACGAGGCTCGATCAAGGGCACCCTCGGGTTAAAGGGTGGTCGGAACCAGACCTGGACTGACAGTGATATCGGGATCGCCTCCGAGGATCGCTCGCGCATCATGGGCGCGCTGAGCCAGATCTCGGACAGTCGCAGCTGGTCGAGCACGCGCGAAGGCTTCCTGCGTGAAACGAGTTCGAGTTCGGAGGCGCTGGTGTCAAGCAGCTCGGCCGGGATCACCACGTCGATCACCGAAGCGCAGAGCTACACCCGCGAAGCGCGCCGAGCCGAGGAGATCGCCAGCCGCCTCGAGAACCAAGCAAGCTGGTACGAAAGTGCCAATGCCGCAGGCACGCTCAACCTCAGCCAGGCCTATCGCGAATGGGGCATGGCGGAGATCGATGGTAACCGCGACTACTATGGGCCGGTGCGCTTCGACGACATCGATTTCCAGATGAGTGCGCGGGGCCAGAAACTCCAGGCGCGGTTCGTCGAAAGCTATGCGAACCAGCTCAATGCCGAGATCGCGGATGACCTGGCTCTGCCGCCCTTTGCGTCCGTCGCTCGACCCGCTGTGAGCAGCGCAGATGGCGTGCGGGGATCGGTACGGCTTGGCGGGGTACCAGGGAGCCTTGGCGCCCCCTCAAGCGAGCGTGAAGACATCGCCCGGAATGTAGGTCGGGTCCAACAACAAGGGGACCGGCGGATCGGGACCGTCAAAGGATACCTCGATGGCAAGACTCGCGATGCCAAGGGAGCCTCGGCTGAGGCGGCCGACGATGTGAAGGAATGGTAGCTCAGATCAGCCCGTCGTAGATGATCACATAGATCAAAAAGGCGAGGAACAGGACCCCGAACAGGATCAATCCAAGCTTGCCCCACGGGTCAGCCCAGGTCTTTTTCCAGGTGTAGGAAGTGAGACGGTTCTCGGCGATGGCCCGATCTACTTCGCGGAAGCCCTCCCAGCCCTCCTTGCCGCCCGGGGGTGTGTCGTCTGGATCGTTCATCGCTCATTCTCCTTCACAAGAAGGGAGCCGCCCTCTCCTCTTCTCAGCCCCATCTTGTTGCTGAGAAAATAGCCGAAAATCATCGGAAAAGCGAGCACGGTATCTTGGCTTGCAGGCCCGAAAATGAAAGGAGTTGGCATGGCAGGAAGATCACCTCAGAATAATGTCTTCGATTTTCACGCAGGAGTTCTCCGACAGAAGCAAGGCAAACGGCGCGGCCTTGCGCTGCTTGTTGCCGGAGGCTTACTCGTTGGCATTCTGGGCGGCATTCTTGGCATCTACTGGCCTTTTGGTTCGGCGATCGCTGAGGCACGAACCAAGCACAGCTTTGCCGTTTGCGGCATGGTCAGACGCACTTGTGTCATCGATGGCGACACGATCTGGCTCGAAGGCGTGAAGATCAGGATCGCGGATATCGACACGCCTGAAATTTCGCAGCCAAGATGCGATATCGAATACGATCTCGGCATAAGGGCACGCGACAGGTTGGTGGTTCTGCTCAATCAGGGAGAGTTCTCCGCCGTTCCAATCGGTAATCGAGACGAAGACCAGTACGGTCGTAAGCTCCGTGTCCTGATGCGCGATGGCCGCTCGATCGGCGACCAATTGGTCGCGGAAGGACTAGCACGAACCTGGTCCGGACGCAGGGAGCCATGGTGCTGATGCGCATCTGGCCGGACAGTGACGATCCCTTGCCGGGCAACGAGCGGGAATGGAAATTGAAGCTCGAAGCATGGCTGCTGGGTATTCCGATTGTCCTTATGCTCATCGCAGGCATCGGGTCACTCTTCTGATGCTCACCCGTGATCAGGAGCTTTGGGGCATGGCGCTGTGGGTGGATAAGCACCATGGCGACGCCGGAGGTGAATTCATTGCGTCGAAGATCGATCAGCTATACCAGGCCGGCGAGCAGGACGGGGCAAGACTTTGGCAGAATGTTGCCCGTCGCTATGAGCAACTTGTCGAGCGCAGGACCTATTCCTGATAGAACCTTGAGGATCTCTAGCGTCGACTGACTGCAGATAGGCTTCCAGCCGTTCAAGCGTTCGTCGACGCGGCCTTCGCCCTTGCCTGAGATCGAGTACGAATCGAGGATCGCCAACTGCGCGCCGGCCGAAGCGCGTTGCCGAAATATGGTGATCTTTCAGATGCTTTTCGATCCGTTCCAGCAAGGTCATAACCCTTTCGCTCCGACTCGCAAATCCCTTGTGTTCTTGTTATGTTCTTAGTAGGATCACATCCGCGAGTCTAGGAAAATTCCTACAATTGAGATTCGAAGGACAGACAGATGGAACATGTCAGGGAAGAGCTCGACCGGCTGATCCTCAAGGGCGGATATGGCTACGCCTCGATATCGCGGCTGCTTGGCCGCAACCCTGCCTATGTGCAGCAATTCATCAAGCGCGGTTCACCGCGAAAGCTCGATGACGAAGACCGAAAGACACTTGCCTGCTTCTTCGGCGTCGATGAGCAAGTGCTCGGCGGTCCCGCCAATCCAGTCAATGATGGTATGGTCGAGATCCCCGTTCTCGATGTGGAAGCATCTGCTGGATTCGGCGCGGTAGCTGCCAGTGAGACTGCACACACCCGGTTCGGGTTCGATGAGCGGTGGCTGCGGCACCTGACGTCGGCCAAGAGCGCCAGCCTGTCGATCGTCGGCGTAAAGGGTGACTCGATGGAGCCCACGCTCAGCGATGGTGACGAGGTCCTGGTCGACGCGTCAGACCATGGCTCACGATTGCGCGATGGAATCTACGTTTTGCGCGCTGATGATGCTCTGGTCGTTAAGCGTATTGCTATCAAGCCTGGTGGCCGACAAATCACAATCGCCAGCGACAACCCAGCTTATCCAACTTGGCACGACATGGACCGATCTGAGGTGCACGTCGTCGGTCGGGTCATCTGGTTTGGCCGAGCCTTGTAACGGCAGGACTTGGGCCGATAGCGGACTGACTGGATTCAGCCAGTTGCACGGGCAAAGCCGACGTTTCATCTGGCAATCGACTTATGTTCGCCACGGTCAACTCAAGCCGAGGTCCAATTTCCGCCGTTGCACATCGAGGTATTGCTGGCTAACCACGGCCTCGTGGTCCGTCTGTCCATCCTTGCCATGTTAATCTGCGCGCTGATCGCGCCGCGCGTGGCATGGGGTGCGCATGAGGCGGGGCATGACCAGCCTGCTGCAGCCATGGTCGAGCACGTCCATCATGGCGATCATTCGCATGAAGTTGTTGCCGACGCCGAAGAAGATGGCACCGCTCATGATGATGAGCGGGATGGCGGCCTTGTGCACGACCATCTTCCGGCCGAAGTGCTTTCCGCGATTGCCGATGTGGACAACGGTATCGGAGCAGAGGCACCGGCGATCTTCGCTTCAATCCCACAGCCAGAATTGAGTGGCAGCGGGAGTCCTGCAGCCGCTCCAGATTCCCTTTTGAGACCTCCGCGCGCAGCCTGACTGTCCTGTCGGACGCGTGTCCGGCTGTCAGCTGTATTGCGGAGGAACCCATGCTTATTTCCAGGGTGCGCCAAGCATCCCTTGCATCCATCATAGTTCTCGGTCTCGCGGCTTCGCACGCCACTGCCCAGCAGGTTGTCGGCGAAGAAGTCGCCATCCAGCGTGCGCTTGCCCGCGAGGGGATAGCCGCGCGTGACGAAGCCGACAGGGCGGCAGCCGACGCCGAAGTCGGTATCATCGGACCGCTCGAAAATCCCTCAGTTGAGGCGTCTTACGAAGGTGGCGGCGGGGAGACCGAGTGGCAACTCGGTGTGGTCCAGCCCATCGACCTCAGCGGCAGCCGCGGAGCGCTCCGTGATGCGGCACGGGCCGAGGCTTCTGCCGTCGATGCGGATATTGATCGCCGCAGGCAGGAACTGGTCGCCGAGGTGCGCCAGGCGTTCGTGCAATGTGCGGCTGCATCGGCGGAGCTGGATATCTGGGAGCGCTATGCCGCGCAACTTGATGAATCCGTGCGTGTGTCCACCGCGCGTGCCGAAGTAGGCGACACGGCCGTCTATGACGTGCGCCGCGTGCGGGTGGCACAGAGTGCTGCGCGGGCTTCGCTTGCCAGGGCCCAAGGCGAAGAGGCAGCGGGATGCGCTGCGCTGGCCGCACTGACTGGCGTCGAGGGGCCGCAGGTAGAACTCGAGGCGATCAGCAAGCTTGCGAGCGGTGCCGAAGCCGCAGAACGTCCCGATATTCTCGCACAGGAACAGCGCGTGCTGGCTGCGACACAGCGCGTCAGCGCTGCCCGCCGCGCTCGTTTCCCGCAGATCGCTGTCGGGGCCGGGGTGCGGCGTGTCGATGATGGGATCGACACTGCCTACGGGCCTGCCCTTTCGCTCGGCATCAGCCTCCCGCTGTGGAATGGCGGAGGCGCTGCAGTGCGCCGTGAAGAGGCGCTGCTCGCTGCAAGGCAGAACGAACTCCTGATCGCGCGCAGGCAGGCGGAAGCCGAAGTCGAGGCCGCCTCCGCCCGTCGTTCGGCCACGCGGACCGCAGCCGTTTCCGCTGCCGGTGCGCGGGACGATGCCAGCCGTCTCGGAGAGATTGCCCAGACTGCATACCAGTCCGGAGAGATCGGCGTCGTGGAGCTCCTCGACGCTTATGAAGCCGCGCGCGATGCTGACCTTTCGGTCATCGCGTTCGCACTCGAAGCGGCCCTTGCGGCCATTGATTATGACCTCACTACAGGAAGGACTTACTGATGAAGAAGACCCTTGTTCTGGCCGCTGTACCGGCCTTGTTCGCGCTCGCTGCCTGCGGCGAAACGGCCACTGAAGAAGAGGCGGTACCTGCAGAGACCGCTGCGATCGATGATGACAACGACGCTCCCGAGCCGGTCGTCGAAGAAGCGCATGACGAAGAAGAGCCGCATGACGAGTCCGTGTCGCACGAGCACTGAGACGCGCCAGCTATCCCGATAGATTGAGATTCCCGACATGACCCGATCCCGCCTTCTTGCGGCTCTTGCCGCTGCCGCGTTTACTCTGGCGCTGCCCGCCTGCGACCTGCTCTCCTCGCCTGAAGAGGAAGCGCATGGTCACGGCGGTGGCGGGATCGTGGTTACCGATTACACCGATTCGACTGAACTTTTCGTCGAGTACCGCCCGCTTGTTCAGGGCAAGAACCGTCGTTTCGATGCGCACCTGACGTGGCTCGACAGCTACGAGCCGGTGACCGAAGGGACGCTGACCGCCGAACTTACCTGGCCTGACGGGACCAAGGACGCTGCCGAAGCGAAGCCCAGCGACGTGGAGGGCATTTTCCGTCCGCTGCTCACGGCATCGAAGAGCGGGAAAGCGAAACTGGCGCTGATCCTGAACACCTCGCGCGGCGTGTCGAGGCACGATCTGGGCGAAGTGACCGTCTGGGCGACCAGCGAGGAAGGCGCCAAGGCCGCTCCGGAAGAGGAAGAGATCGACGGTGCCATCGCTTTCACCAAGGAAGTGCAGTGGCGCATTCCTTTCATGACTTCAGCGGCGGGCATGACCCCGCTTGCCGAAACCGTTCCGGTCACCGTGGACGTCCAGATGCAGCCGCAGGCGGAGGCCATCGTGTCCGCGCCGGTCGATGGCATTGTGCGCGCCTCGCGCGTCTATGCCTCGGGCAGCTCCGTGCGCCGGAGCCAGACACTCGCCACGATTTCGTCCACCCTCGGAGGGGGCGAGGACATCGCCACGCTTGATCTCGCTATTCGCGAAGCAGCCATCGCCCGCGATGCCGCAGCCCGCGAAGTCGCGCGCATGGAAAGCCTCGTGAAGGCAGAAGCCGTACCTGCGCGCCGTCTCGACGAGGCGCGCACCTCGCTCCGCTATGCCGAGGCGCAGCTGCGTTCCGCGCGCCAGCGCCGGGCCTCCGTCGCTGGTGGCGGTGCTGGCGTACCGGTGGCAGCCCCGATCTCCGGCGAGGTTCTCGAAAGCTCGCTCGTGCAGGGCAAGGGCGTGCAAGGCGGCGAACAGCTGATGCGCATCGGCAAACCGGCCGCACTGTGGCTCGTCGCGCGCGTACCGGAAGGCATGGCGCCGCGTGTCGGCACGCCTTCGGGCATCGACCTGCTGCTCGCCGATGAGACCATTTCGCTCGAACGCGGCGAAGTCGCGCTGGTCCAGAGAGGTGCGGCAATCGATCCGCAAACGCGCACGCTTCCGGTCATCTTCGCCTGGAACAGCCGCGCGGTCCGGCCGGGGCAGCGCCTGCAGGGCCAGTTGCGCACCGGCGCGGAGACTTTGCGTCTAACTATCCCCGCAAGCGCCATCCTCAACGAGAGCGGCCAGGACGTGGTCTATGTCCAGATCAGCGGGGAGACTTTCCAGCGCAGGCCGGTGACCGTTCTTTCGCGGAGCGGCGATCTGGTGGCTATCGAGGGCCAGCTCAAGGCTGGCGAGCGCGTCGTTTCGCGCGGCGCGTCTGCCGTCAGGGCTGCTGCGGCGACGCCCGGCGCCTTCGGCCACGGCCACGCGCACTAAGGGGGGCGGGAAATGCTTGAACGCCTTGTCCACTGGAGCCTCGAAAACCGCGTGGTCGTCTATGCCATCGCGGTCCTCCTCACCGCATTCGGTGCGTGGACGGCGGCCCGGACGCCCGTCGACGTGCTGCCCGACCTCACGGCCCCGACCGTCACCGTGGTGGTCGATGCCGGAGGCTACACACCGACCGAAGTCGAACAGCGGATTACTATCCCGCTTGAAACCGCGCTCAACGGAGCTCCCGGCCTTCGCCGCATACGCTCGAACAGTGCAACCGGCCTTTCGGTCGTCATCATGGAGTACGACTGGTCGACCGAGCCCGAGCAGGCACGGCGCATAACCAACGAGCGGCTCCAGACTGCCGCCGACGAGCTGCCCGACGATGTGCCGCCGCCGCACATGACCCCGGCCAGCTCGGTCATGGGCGAGATCATGTTTGTGGCGCTGCGGTCCGACACGGCCGAGCCGATGGAACTGAAGTCGACCGCAGACTGGATCGTGCGCCGCCGCGTCATGTCTATCCCCGGCATCGCCGAGGTGATGACCATCGGCGGCGACGAGCGCCAGGTGCAGCTGCTGGTAGATCCTGCGCGGCTGTCCGCCCGGGGCATCGGCATGAACGAAGTCGTCGAAGCGATGGAGCGGGCCAGCACCAACGAAAGCGCGGGCGTGGTGGTCGAGAACGGCCAGGAACTGCTGATCGAAGGCGTGGGGCGTGCAGATGCTGCCGAGGACTTCGGCAATGTCGTGGTCGGCGAGGCTGGCGGATTGCCCGTCCTCGCACGCGACGTTGGCGAGGTTCGTATTGGCGAAGGCCTCAAGCGCGGTACCGGTGCCTTCAACGGCAAACCAGCGGTGATCCTCGCGATCCAAAAGCAGCCCGGCGCCAATACGCTCGAGCTGACCGAGCGGCTGGACGAGACCTTTGCCGACCTGCAGCGCACGCTGCCGCAAGGCATGATGCTGGAGACGCAGGTCTTCCGTCAGGCCGACTTCATCGAACGCTCTGTAAACAACGTGACGCAGGCGCTGATCGAGGGCCTCATCCTCGTCGCCATCATCGTCTTCATATTCCTCGTCAGCTGGCGCGCCACCGTCGTGGCGCTGGCTGCGATCCCTGTGTCAGTTGTCAGTGCGATCATCGTAATCAACTCGGGCGGCGGGACGATCAACACCATGACCCTTGGCGGCCTTGCCATTGCGCTGGGCATGCTTGTCGACGACGCCATCATCGTGGTCGAGAACGTTGTGCGGCGCCTGCGTCTCGAACGCGAGAAGCCCCCCGAGGAACAGCAGAGCGACATCAGCGTCGTCGCCGCAGCGACCAGCGAGGTGCAGGGCGCGATCATCTTCGCCACGCTGATCATTCTGCTCGTCTTCCTGCCGATTTTCGGACTAACCGGCATTGAGGGCCGCCTGCTGCAGCCGCTGGCACTCGCCTATGGCGTGTCACTGCTGGCAAGTCTTGCAGTGGCGCTGACGCTGACGCCCGCGCTCTCATTCGACCTGCTCAGCCGCAAGCCCGAGGACGTCGGCAACGAGCCCGAATGGGTACTGCGGATGAAACGCTGGTATCACGGCGTGCTCGAGCGCTGGCTGGACAAGTGGAAGACGCTCGCCCTCGCTTCGCTGGCGATGGTGCTGGTGGCATCGATCGGTATTGCGCTCGCTGGCCGGTCCTTCCTTCCCGAGTTCAACGAGGGGTCGCTGACGGTCAACGTCACGACCTTGCCAGGTACGAGCCTCGAAGACAGCGACCGCGCGGCGAGCGAGGTCGAGGCAGCCCTCCTGTCGCAGCCTGAAGTCGAAACGACCGCACGCCGCACGGGCCGCGCTCCCGGCGATCCCCATGCGCAGGAGGTGTTCGCCTCCGAAATCGAGGCGACGCTCAACGACGAAGGCCGCGACCGGGAGGAACTGCTTGCAGCCCTTCGCGGTGCAGTCGGCACTGTACCCGGCGTCCAGGCGATCTTCGGCCAACCCATCGGCCACCGCGTTGACCACATCCTGTCCGGTGCGCGTGCGAACATCGCGATCAAGGTCTTCGCACCTGATACCGACACGCTGCAGCGCATCTCATCGCAAGTCGAAAGCGCAGTCACCGCCATTCCCGGTGCCGTCGACGTGCAGAAGGACACGCAGAGCATGGTGCCCTACGTCCGCGTCCGCCTGCGCCGTGCCGACCTCGCAAACTACGGCCTTGCGGTCGCGGACGTGACCGGTGCCATCCAGGCCGCGATTGTCGGTGCGGAAGTCGGGCAGCTGATCGAGCGTCCGGTCATCACCGACGTGGTCGTCCGATATGACCCGGCGCAGTACAACGATGCAGGAGCGCTGGAAAACATGCTGATTGCCGCGCCCAACGGCCAGCTGCTGCCGCTTGCCGCCGTTGCCGACGTGGTGCGTGATCAGGGTCCGAATGCGATTACGCGCGAAAGTGTCGAGCGCATGCAGCTCGTCATGGCAAACGTCTCGGGCCGCGATCTCGGCGCAGTGGTTGCCGATGTCGAGGCGGCGCTCGACACGATCGAGCTACCGCAAGGCTCGCACATCGAGCTGGGTGGTCAGTTCGAGAGCGCGGCGAGTGCCACGCGCACGCTGCTCGCGCTCGGGATGATCGTGCTGGTCGGAATGTTACTGCTGCTTAGGCAGGCGTTCCGCTCCTCCAACGATGCCGCGCTGGTGATGATCAACCTGCCACTTGCACTGGTCGGCGGTGTCGTCGGCCTGTGGCTAACCGGAGGCGTTCTCTCGGTCGCCACGATTATCGGTTTCATTACCCTGTTCGGCATTGCGACACGCAACGGTGTCATGATGGTGACGCACATCAAACACTTGCGAGATATCGAAGGTGTGAGCGACTTGTCCGAAGCCGTCCGACGCGGTGCCGAAGAACGCCTCGTCCCGATCCTCATGACCGCCATTTCGGCCGGCCTCGCACTGGTCCCACTCGCCATTGCGATGGGTGAGCCGGGTAGCGAGATCCAGGCTCCGATGGCTATCGTCATCCTGTGCGGCCTGACCAGTTCAACAGTGCTGAACATGCTTGTCCTGCCCGCGATCTATCTCAAGGTCACGCGAGACGGCTGGGGCGTGTCGATGCCCAAGTTCACACTGCCGCGACGGAATTCCGTGCCGGACGCGCCCGGAGAGGACGAGGCCAAGGCCTGAAAGGAGAATCACTGATGGGGTACTTGCTGCTCAAGGCCGCCCTCTCGGGCATCATCATCGCTATCGTCAGCGAAGTGGCGCGCAGGGCACCGGGGTTTGGTGCGCTCATCGCCTCCTTGCCGCTCATCTCGGTTATGGGGATGATCTGGTTGTGGCGCGACACCGAAGACACCGCCCGTATGTCGGAGCATGCTTTCGCTACCTTCTGGTATGTTCTCCCGAGCCTGCCCATGTTCCTGTTGATCCCGGTGCTGCTCAATCGCGGGATGGCATTCTGGCCCAGCCTTGCGATCGGCTGCGCGATGACGATCGCGCTCTACCTGGCGATGGTCTGGACACTCGGTCGTTTCGGATTTTCCCTTTAGGGCCAGTGGCAAGCGAGCGGACTTTGGACCGCAAGCTGAAGCGCCGCTTTCGTCTCAATCCGCCAAGAAATCGACATTCGGCCCACGACAGATCTGCGCAATCGAATCTACAGTAGCCAGCTTAAAATCTCCGGGTTCGTTTGAAGCTCGGCATATTTACTGCCCAGATCATGCAGGTTGGCTGATTGAATGGCCTCGTCGCGGTCGGCGCAGGCATCGGTCGCAATGATCGGGATGAAGCCATATTGCAGCGCATCAAGGGCGGAGGCGCGCACACAGCCCGAGGTCGAATAGCCGGCAATGACGACCGTATCGACCTCGAGCGATTCGAGATGCACGGCGAGTTCAGTCCTGAAAAAGGCGGAAGGATATTGCTTGGTAAAGATCCTCTCGCCGTCCCGCGGCAGAAGTGATTTGGCAAACGCACCCAGTGGCCTGTTTTCCCCCGCCCAGACCGAAAGCCCAGGAACCTTGCGGAAGAAATGGCCTCCGTCCGTCCCGTCTTCGCGGTATTTGACGTTGGTGTGGACCACCGGGATTTCCGCAGCGCGCGCGGCTTCCAAGAGTTCGGCTGCAGCGTTACGTGCAGCTGCCGCCGTCTCGATAAACAGCGGTGAGTCCGGCTCGAGATAAGCCATCACCATATCAACCAGCAGCAAAGCTGGCTTCTCGCCCGGGCGAAGGCGTCCGGTAAATGCGTCGTCCCAAGCAAGGTCGGGCACTAGATCACGCCCTGCTCGCGCTGTCTGGCAAGTTCGTCACTGTCCCAACCAAACAACTCACCATAGATTTCGCCATTGTGCTGTCCCGGCGCGGAAGGCGCGGGTCGACGTACAGCAGAAGGCGTATCGCTGAACTTGGGAAAGGCATTCTGCATCTTGATGCGACCCTTGTTCTCAGTCTCCACCTCGACAATCGCTTGACGCGCCTGGAAATGCGGATCGGCAAACATGTCGGGCGCACGGTATACTCGCCCGGCAGGAATCGAATGCTTGATCATGAGCGCATCGACTTCCTCAATCGTCTTGGTCGCAGTCCATTGGTTGATCAGATCGTCGAGCTCGCGCTGGTTTTCGCCGCGCGCGAGATGGGTCGCGTATTTGGGATCGTCGGCCAGTTTGGGCTGGCCCATGGCCTGTGCCAAACGAGCGAAGATCGCGTCCTTGTTGGCCCCGATCATGAAAGGGCCGTCCTTGCAGGTATAAACATTGGAAGGCGCCACGCCGGGCAGGATCGATCCCGACCTTTCGCGGATATACCCGTTGTAGTCATATTCAGGTACAAGCCCTTCCATGACCTGCAGTACCGCTTCGTAAAGCGCAGTGTCGATGATCTGACCTTTGCCGGTCTTTTCTCGCGCATGCAAAGCGGCAAGGACTCCCATGCAGCCATAGCTGGCACACAACGTATCGCCGATCGAAATGCCCATGCGTGCGGGCGGACGGTCGGGTTCGCCCACGACATAACGCCAGCCACCCATTGCCTCGCCGATACCGCCGAAACCGGCGCGATCCGAATAAGGGCCGGTCTGACCATAACCCGACATGCGGGCGATGATCAGTCCTGGATTTTTCTCCAGCAGGCTGTCGGGCGAGAGCCCCCAGCGCTCCAAGGTGCCGGGCTTGAAATTTTCGATCAGCACATCGGCCTGTGCGGCCAGCTTGCGGACGATGTCCTGGCCTTCCGGAACGCGCAGGTTCGCTGTTACGGAGCGCTTGTTGCGGCCGATCACTTCCCACTGGACCTTGACGTCGCCCTGTCCCCAGACGCGCATCGGATCGCCGGCCCCTGGCGGTTCGACCTTGATCACGTCCGCACCCATATCGCCAAGCAATTGCCCACAGAAGGGACCTGCGAGCAATTGCCCTAATTCGACCACGCGCAGTCCTGCGAGTGCACCAGCTTGGGCTTTAACCAAGTCGCCGCTCATTCCGCAGCCTCCGCCAGCTCTGCCTCGTGATCCGACCAGCGCGGCTGGATCGGGGCAGGCAGACCTGTTTCAGCCTCGCACCTTTCCCGCAGAGCCTCGATCCCGGGACCGTAATCGAACAGAGGCAATTCGCCTCGGGTGGCTTTCATCTCCTCGCGCAGATTCGCGGTCGCAGCGGAATCCACCGAACCGTCCTCATCGGCCACCACGCCATAATTGCGCGCGCCGTCGGGTGTAACTAGGCCTTGCCTGATTTCGAGGCCGACAAGCTCGGGATCACGCTCCAGCGGGTCGCCCCAACCGCCGCCGCCCCAGGTGATGAAGTGCAGCAAGTCACCCGCCTTGACCTCAACGTCCTCGATCTTGTTACCGACGATCTCGGTCGTGCCGTCAGCCCGTTCGAGCACCTTCTTCGCACGTACACCCGGATGACCGCCGTTCACGCCCCAAGGGGGGACGAACCACCGGTCGTCGTGGATTGCGATATTGCCATCGGCAAGGAAACGATAAGTCATGTGGATGCCGTTGCCACCTCGGTGCAGGCCCGGGCCGCCGCTGTCGGGCTCGGTCGAGTAGCGTTCGATCCGCAAAGGGAAATAGCGCTCGAGAAACTCGTTCGGAACGTTGGTGAAGCCTGGCCAGAGCGAGTGTCCGTCCGGCCCGTCGCCCAGCGGACGGCCCGGAACGCCGCCGAATCCGATCTGGAACAGCTGGAACCAGCCTGGTTCCTTGCCCTTGCGGCTTTCCCAGCCCGAATAGAACATGTGCGGCGACGAGCTGAAGCCTGCGGCGTTGAGGAATTCTGGGGTTTTCTGCCCCAGCAGGCCGCCAAGAATGTCGAAAATCCGTCCGAGCGCATGGGTGCGGCCCGAGAGAGCTGCAGGGAACTTCGGCTTCAACAAAGAGCCTTCGGGGATCTTGACCTCGATCAGGTCGTAAAACCCATCGTTGAACAGGATCTGCGGGTCGAAGACCATGATCATGTAGATGCCGAAGAACATCTTGAACATGTTCTCGTTGAGATAGAAATTGATCGAGGCCGCGCTCTGCGGATCGGTGCCTTCGAAATCGAGAATCACCTTTTCGCCAGCACGACACATGGTGCATTTGATCTTGTAGGGACCATAGCCCTTGCCATCGTCGCAGATGTAATCCTCGAAACTGACAGGCTCCTCGGCCACTGCCATCTCGATCAGTGCCTTCATTGCGCGATAGTTTCGGTCCAGAAGGTCCTGCGTAGCCGAATAATAGACATCGTCCCCGAAGCGCTCGGCCATTTCGACCACGCGCTTGGCGGCCACCCTGCAGCTGGCGATCAGCGCGTCCAGGTCGGCCTGACACCAGTCCGGCTTGCGGGTCTGGTGCATGACAAGCTTCATCAGGTCGTCATTATATTCGCCCTTGCGCCAGATTTTGACCGGCGGGATGCGCACACCTTCCTCGAAAATCGAGCTGGCGCCGATGGGCATGGAACCTGGGACGGAACCGCCGATGTCGCTCTGGTGGCCGAACATGGCAGTATAGGCGATCAGCCGTCCCGACTTGAATACCGGTAAAAGGACCAGCCAGTCGTTCGAGTGACTGATCGCACCTTCGCACGAATAAGGATCGGACAGGAAGATCATGTCCCCGTCCTCGATCGTCCCGTCGAAACCCTTGAGGAAGCCATCTATGAAGCTGCCGAATTGCCCGACAATCATTTTGCCCGCCGGATCGGCGATGAGCGGAAAGCTGTCTCCCTGCTCGCGGATGCCAGGGCTCATAGCCGTGCGCACGAGCGTGGCGTCCATTTCGATACGCGCATTCCGCAGTGCGTTTTCGATGATGTCGAGGGTGACCGGGTCGATGCTTACGCGGTCGAACGGCTTGTCGTTTGTTTCGATGATTTGTGCCGGCATCGTTCAGCCCTCCTGGTTGGGGTTGATGAGGATGTTGCCAACGTGATCGACGGTGGCGGTGCAGCCGGTTTCGACCAGGGTGGTCGAATCCATTTCTGTGATGATGGCAGGGCCAGGGATGATATCGCCCTGGCGCAGCTTGGCGCGGTCGTAGATTACGGCAGCCTGCTCCTTGCCATCCATCCACAAAGTGTGGTCGCGTATCTTGGCGGCTGAGGGATCTCCATTACCCTTTTCGAGTGCTGCTGCGGGCAGTGCCGGGGCTTGCCCCAGCGCAACTGCACGCAGGTTCACGATCTCGTGCGGCGTATCCATGTTGAATGTGAACAGGCGACGATGCTCTTCGTCGAAGCGGGCAAGGATGCCCTCGATCCCATCCTTCTTCAGCACCTCCTGATCGATCGTCAGCGGGACTTCGAAAGCTTGTCCCGCATAGCGGATATCGACCTCGAACTGCAGCGTGATGTCGCCTTCGGGGATGCCGTCACTGAGCAGTTCATTGCGGGTCTGCTCTGCCATTTCGTCGAGCACTTCGGTGAGGTCGGCGATGGCCGTGTCCTTTGCGAGCCGCGAGAAGCTGCGCGCGGTTTCGGTGCGCATGCGCGTCGTCGCATCGCCAAGTGCGCAGAGAACGCCGGGAGATACCGGCGAAACTGCGGGCCAGCTGCCCATTAGCTTGGCCACGGCATTAACGTGGAGCGGACCTGCCCCGCCAAATCCCATGACGGCAAAGTCGCGCGGGTCGTAGCCTTGCTGGACCGAGATCATGCGCAGCGCACCGAACATGTTCTCGTTGACGATATCGATGATGCCGCGCGCGGCTTCCATCAAGTCGATGCCCAGGGCATCGGCGATGGTTTGCACCGCCTCCTTCGCGCCTTCGCGATCGAGCTTGAACGAACCGCCGAGCAAATCTTCCGGCAGATAGCCGAGCACCACATTGGCATCAGTCACGGTCGGCAATTCGCCGCCCTTGCCATACGCCACAGGGCCGGGAACGGCGCCTGCGCTTTCCGGACCGACACGAAGCGCCTTGGTCAGTTCTGGAACGTGGGCAATCGATCCACCGCCAGCACCCACGGTTTTAACATCGAGCGCAGAGGCGCGCACCGAAAGGTGGCCAACTTCGGTCGTGCGCTGACGGCGAGGCTCGAGGCCCTCGATCAGGGCAACGTCAGTAGAGGTGCCGCCGACATCGAGAGTGAGGATGTTGTTGAGACCGGCGTTCTTCGCGACCCACATTGCACCTGTCACGCCGCCTGCAGGACCCGACATCAGGATATTGACCGGGTGCTCCTCGGCCTTCTGGCTGCTCATCAAGCCACCATCGGAACGCAGCAGCGAGAGCTTACCTTCAAGTCCCTCGCTTTCGAGCCTGCTCCTCAGGTTCGAAACATACTTGCCGACCACGGGCCGGACGGCGGCATTGGCAACCGTCGACAGCGTGCGCTCGTATTCCTGCATTTCGGGCAGAACTTCGTGGCTGAGTGATACCGGGATTGAATCGCCGAGAATTTCAGCGGCAAGTTCGCCGATGCGTTTCTCATGCCTGCCATCGACATAAGCGTTCATCAGGCTGACGGTCAGCGCCTCGATGCCCTGTGCTTTGAGCATTTCGAGCACTGCCCGCACGGCATCTTCGTCCAGAGGTCGCACTTCATTTCCGTCGGCGTCCATCCGGCCCGGTACTTCCAGCGTATCTTCGAGTGCAGCGAGCGGCTGCGGCTTCGGCCAGACAATCCATGCTGCCAAGCCGCCAGGCACAAAGCTACGCGCGATTTGCATGACGTCGCGATAGCCCTCGGTGACGATTAGTCCGACGCGAGCACCTTTGCCTTCGAGGACGGCGTTGGTTGCAACCGTGGTGCCATGCAGAAAGTACGCGATGTCCTTGGCTGCAACTCCGGCCTCTGTCGTGATTGCCTGAACACCGTTGAGAATTCCCTCGGAGCTGTCGTGCGGCGTGGACGGCGTCTTGTGTCGCCAAAAATTGCCCGTGTCTTCATCGAAAAGGAGCAGGTCTGTGAAGGTCCCGCCGACATCGACGCCAAGTCTGTAGGTCATAGCTTCTCCAAGATCATCGTTCAGCCAGCCGCGCGCGCGACGAGCGAGGGCAGTTCGCGGCCCAGAACGCCGCTGAAGTTCGTGTTGGCTTTGATTGCAGCATCGAGGTCGATACCCGTCGAAACTCCTGAGTTTTCCATCAGGTAGATCAGGTCTTCGGTGGCGATGTTGCCGGTCGCCTTCGGCGCAAAGGGGCAGCCGCCGAGACCGCCGAGGCTGGAATCGAAGATGCGAACGCCTGCTTGGTAGGCGGCCCACGCATTGGCGATACCGGTGCCGCGGGTGTTGTGAAAATGACAGCGCAGCGGGAAGCGGTCGCCGATAAGCTCGGACAACTGTCCGAAGAGATCGGATACCTGCGCTGGCACACCCACGCCGATAGTGTCAGCCAGTGCAATTTCTTCCGGATCTTCCGCAGCCAGTTCTTCTGCAATCGCAAGTACCGTTTCCGACTTTACCTCTCCTTCGAAGGGGCAGCCGAAAGCGGCCGAGATGGTAATCTGGGCGCGTATACCGTTTTCTTTGGCGAAACGGATCATGGCGCGGTTCTCTTCAATCCCTTCTGCTATCGTCTGACCCTGGTTTTTTTGACCGAAGGTGTCACTTGCAACGAGCACACAGCCAACTTGGTCGATGCCGCGCGAACCGCCATCACGCGTTGCCAGCGCGCGCATCACTCCGCGCTTGTTCAGCACAAGGCCGATGTACGTCACGTCCTCGCGATCCGGGAGGGCGGCGATTACTGCTTCTGCATCGGCCATCTGCGGCACCCGCTGTGGATGCACGAAACTGGCAACTTCCAGCCGCCGCGCACCATAGTCGAGCATCGATTGGATCATCGCCAGCTTATCAGCGGTAGCGACGATATCCGGCTCGTTCTGTAAACCGTCCCGCGGCCCAACTTCGACAATTTCTGCAGAACTACTTGTATACATTTTTACCATTCAGGCGGCCTCGCTCTTATTATCCGTACGGGCTCGCATGCTCCTCGCCAACTCGATGTGGGCGTCGGCATAGGAATGGTAGGCGCGCCTGATGTGGGCGCGCATAACATCGCGCGCCCAGAGACCGTCTCGACGGGCAAAAGCGGCTAGCAATTCGGCGTGCTCCTCGTACGAGCGCCGTAATTCCTCATTGCCGTAGAATTTGGCGGTACGCCAAACGATCGGCTGCTCGATAAGCGTCGCCAGCAGCATCGCAAGGCGAGGAGAGGCTGCAGCCTCTATGATAAGGTTATGGAACGCGAGATTAGCCTCAAGGAAGGCGTCGACATCTGGCTTATCGAGGGCGCTCGACTGGCGTATCAAATCATTGAAAGCACGCATTTTAGCCAGCAGTGAAGGCGTCACCCTCTCCGCCGCCCGCTGAGCTGCAAGACCCTCTACAACAGCCCTCAACTCGAAAGTGTCTCGCACATCATCCAGCGACCAGTCTGAGACGAAACTGCGTTGCGATTCGTTCTTGCGAATCAGCAACTCGTTCTCAAGCCTCCGCATTGCCTCCCTGACAGGCGTGCGTGAAACCCCGCACCGCTCCGCCAAAGCCTCTTCGCGCAAGGGTGCGCCCGGGCCCAGCTCCCCCGACAGGATAAGCCCTCTGATGGTCTCGTAGGCCTTGTCCGACGCCTTGGACATTTGCTCTCCGCTTGAATGAGGTCAAAAAGGCTTGACCAACCCATTTTGTATACAATAAGGATTCAAGCAATCAAGCCTGTTCTCATGAGGGCCGATATTCCCTTGGTGGCAGGCGCAGTCAGAGCAGGGGAACGCTATGCGCAGCTTTCGATCGGTACTTCTCGCTTCAATCGCTCCGGGTGTGATAATCGCTACGCCCGTCGCAGCCCAGGAGGCGGAACAGGCCCCGGCGCCAGCGGCTACGACCGAAGATGGCGACGTCATCATTGTGACCGCGCGGCGCCAGTCAGAAACACTGCAAGACGTACCTGCATCGGTTTCGGTCCTCACCTCCGAGGCGCTTGAAAGAACCGGAGCGGACAACGCGGCCGATTTTGCTCAGTTGACCCCCGGCGTCACGATCGTGACCGGGACGGCTGAGGCTGGCGATACCCAGGTAAATATCCGCGGTATAAATGGTGCTCGTGATGCGGAAAGCTCGATCGCCCTCGTGGTCGACGGGATTCTCAAGACCAACACCGCCCAACTCAACCAGGTTCAGGGGACGCTTCGCCAAGTCGAGATTCTCAAGGGACCTCAGGGCGCACTCTATGGTCGCAATGCTGCCGCTGGCGCGGTTGTACTGCAAACCCTCAAACCCGGAAGCTCGTTCGAAGGCGCTGTTACAGCGTCTTACGCGAACGAAAACACAATCGAGGGTACCGGTCACATTGCGGGACCAATCTCTGACAACATGGGCTTTGTGCTTTCAGGATACTATCGCACTACCGATGGTTTCTTTCGAAATGAGTTTCTCGACGCAAAAGTAGTCGATGACCAGGAAGTTTGGAGCGTGGACGGTCGCCTCGTGGCCGACATCACCCCCGATACCGAGTTGGACATCAAGGCGCGCTACTCGGAGTTGAGCGGTGCCTCGATCAACTTCAACGCCTCGTTCCACCTTCCCAATTTTGCAGCGGTAAATCCTGCGTTTAATGAAGACGTGAATGAACATCCCTTCGGCTATTCCAGCAATATCCGACCGACCAATAACCAGGAAACCTTCGACATTTCGGCCAAGCTGGAACATACCTTCGATACGATGGTGTTGACGGGTTGGGTGCTCTACTCCGACGTCTCCCAGCAACTGACGTCGGATGAAACTTCTGCTGACTTCGCCCGCTATATCTCGGCGGTCGATCCGGCAGGCGCCACGGCAGTGAATTCGTGTTTCGCCACGACGGCCGATCTCACCGGCTTTCCGATCAACCAGCCTGGCTTTATCGGCAATCTTCCGGTGCCGTTTATCTTCGATCCGGTGAACGGTTCGACCTTCGGCGCATACAGCCCGACAACCTGCGACGGCACACAACTTCAGACGCGCGACCAGGCCGATATCAGCGCCGAAATTCGACTCGCGTCCGACAATGGCGGGCCGCTCAATTGGCAAATTGGGGCCTATTATCTGAACATTGATCGCGAGGTCGGTGTCAGTCTCGGAGCAGATACGGGAGCCGGGGTAAGCACCGAGCTTTACAATGCGCCCGGCAGCTCCAACCCTACTTCGCTGCTGCTTTGGGATGCGTTCGATACCAATGTGTATGCGGCCTTCGGGTCGCTCGATTACGAGATTTCGAGCACGCTCGATGTGGGCCTTGCGCTGCGTTATGACATCGAAGACCGCAAAACCAACTCCCTCGTTCCTGACGTAGACGACCCTTTCACTGGTGGGCCGATCAATCCCGGCCAGCTGTTTGGCGCGCTGACACCGAAGGAAGGGACCTACAAGCAGTTGCAGCCCAAGTTTTCGATCAGCTATCGCCCTAATCCGGATCTCAATATCTATGCCAACTGGGGTATCGGATTCAAATCCGGGGGCTTCAACAATCAGGGGTCAGCGGCCCTCGTCGATGCAAGCTTCAACGATTTCATCGGCGCCGACGTCCTTATTGAGGATGAATACGATAAAGAAGTCTCAAGCGCTTTCGAAGCCGGGATCAAGGGTGAGCTTGCCGATGGTGCGATTACCTTCGACCTCGCGGGCTACTACACCAACATCGAAGACATGCAGTTCTTCGAGTTCTTCGTAGGCGGCTTCGGTCTTTTGCGCGTGGTGTCCAACATCGATGAAGTCGAGGTGTACGGCGGCGAGCTCAATCTGACCGCCGAAGTCGTCGATGGCTGGAAGTTCTTCGGCGCGTTCAATGTCACCGAAAGCGAGATCAAGGAAAACGCATCGCGTCCTTACACGGTCGGCAACAAATCGCCCTATACGGCGGATTATACGATCAACCTCGGTACCGAGATCGAAGCGCCGCTGACCCCGGAAATCGATTTCGTGGTGCGCGCCGACTACCGCATCACGGGCCCGACGTGGTTCCATACCGTGCAGGACCAGGAACGTCCGACGCTGTTCTCGGGCCTGCTACCGATTTCGGCACTCGCACTGCCCGACTTCGTTGGCAATGCACGCTACGATGTCGCGCAGCGCGATGCGTTCGGCGTGATGAATATGCGCGCGGGGATCGAGACGGAAAACATCACGCTCGCAGTCTTTGCGAACAACATGTTCGATGAAAAATACATCAACGAAGCGATCCCTGCGATCGAGTTCGGTGGCTCGTTCATCTCGCCGGGTGCACGCCGCCTCGTAGGCGTCGAAGCAGGTGTAAAATTCTAGCGCACCCGCCAGCTTATCGGAGGGGGAGGGGCACCCCCTTGCCCCCTCCGCCATAACTGACCCGCCGCCGCTTCAGCCGGAATACGTGACTTATGTCGGATAGGCCCCGGACACTATACGAGAAGATATGGGACGCCCATGTCGTAACCCAACGACCAGATGGGACCTGTCTGATTTACATAGACAGGCACCTGGTGCACGAAGTGACCAGTCCGCAAGCGTTCGAAGGACTTCGGCTTGCAGGTCGCGAGGTTCGCCGCCCCGACCTTACCCTTGCGGTACCCGATCATAACGTTCCGACGACGCCCCGCTTCGACCAATCGGGTGTTCGCATTCCGGTCGAAGACCCACAAAGCTCAGCGCAACTTGCCGCCCTCGAAAAAAACGCCCGCGACTTCGGCGTTCGTTATATTGGGGAAACGGAGCGTGCGCAGGGTATCGTACATGTGGTTGGTCCAGAGCAGGGTTTTTCTCTGCCAGGCACCACGATTGTTTGCGGGGATTCCCACACTGCCGCGCATGGGGGAATAGGCGCTCTGGCTTTCGGTATTGGGACGAGCGAGGTCGAGCATGTTCTTGCCACGCAGACCCTGCTTCTACGCCAATCGAAATCTATGGAAGTCAATGTGACCGGGCAGCTAGGCCCCGGCGTTACGGCAAAGGACCTAATCCTCCAGATCATCGGCCAGCTGGGTACCGCGGGCGGCACGGGTCATGTGATCGAGTACCGAGGCAAGGTGTTCGAGGAGATGAGCATCGAAAGCCGCCTGACCATTTGTAACATGAGCATCGAGGCAGGCGCGCGTTCCGGCCTGATCGCGCCGGATGACAAGACTTTCGCCTATCTTAAAGGTTTGCCTATGGCTCCGGGCGGAGGGGATTGGGAAAAGGCGGTGGAATACTGGCGCAGCCTCAAAACCGATACGGGCGCGCGCTTCGACAAGTCGATAACGATTGATGCCTCCAAGATCGAGCCAAGCGTCACCTGGGGTACGAGTCCGGAAGATGTCATCCCAGTCGGAGGCAGGGTGCCCGATCCCGAGGAATTCGCCGACCCTTCCAAACGAGAGGCCGCGCGCCGAAGCCTTGCCTATATGGGGCTCGCTGCGGGCCAGAAGATTACCGACATCGCAGTCCAGAACATCTTCATCGGATCCTGCACAAACAGCAGGATAGAAGACCTGCGCGCTGCGGCCGAGGTACTGAAAGGGCGCCGCAAGGCAGACACGGTAAAATGGGCCATAGTCGTACCCGGCTCCGGTCTTGTTAGGAAACAAGCGGAGGAAGAGGGGCTCGACCAGATTTTCATCGAGGCAGGCTTTGAATGGCGCGAGCCAGGCTGCTCTGCCTGCCTCGGAATGAACCCCGACAAGGTTCCGGCAGGCGAACGTTGTGCTTCAACTTCCAATCGCAATTTCATGGGCAGGCAGGGACCGGGGGCCCGCACACACCTGCTTTCACCGGCTATGGCGGCGGCCGCCGCCATTTCGGGGAAGATAACGGATGTGAGGGATATCGCATGACGCATTCCCCCTCCCCGACAGCTTGCTTCTGAGTTCCATGGAAGAGAGATAATGCAACCCGTTAGCAAGATTGTCGGTCGAGCAATTCCCTTCGGCGCCAAAAATGTCGATACCGATGTAATCATTTCCGCACGCTGGCTGAAAACGATAAGTCGGCAAGGTCTAGGCGAAGGAGCGTTCGAGATTCTGCGGGCCGATCCCGACAACATCTTCGATGACCCCCGATATGTTGGCGCGCCCATTCTTATCGCGGGCGACAATTTCGGCTGCGGATCGAGCCGTGAGCATGCGGCCTGGGCACTTCTCGGCATGGGCGTGCGTGCGATCATCGCTCCGAGCTTTTCGGACATCTTTGCCAGCAATGCCTTCAAGAACGGTATTTTGACTGTCGAATTGCCGCAGGAAGAGATCGATATCCTCTTGGACGTTGCAACAAGGCACTCAATTACTATCGACCTGGAGGATCAATCCGTTTCCACTGCCCCCGATCACCTATTTCGTTTCTCAATCGACGCCTTTCGCAAGTCATGCCTGCTCGAAGGGTTGGATGAAATCGCGCTTACGCTGAAATGCGTCGACGCGATATCCGACTATGAGACGAAGAGAGACATGATTGTGCCAAAGCCTTAAGGACCGGCTCCTGACAAGGAGAGGCGAGCCGGCGCGAAGCCTGTAATCATTCAAGCCCGTGCTCTTCGGTGCATAGCGCACGACGACAGCGCCCAAACAACTTTTGGCCCGACTAAGCCACTTGTCTGATATCCGGATAACGAAAGCTCCACTGCCACCAATATAACTCGATTGTGACGACCGCTTTTGAGACATTCTTGCCATGACGGGAACGACCGGATCGAGGGCGCATTGCCGCCGTTGGCCTTCCTGACTGAATGGCAGATCTCTGGGCGAAAGCTCTGTCATCGAAAGAGCGGGAAAAGGCTCTTTGAAGTGACGACGGCTCACGCTTTATGCGCGGCAAACACTACCCATGATATGCAATGGCCTATCATGGGTAGTGTATATATGCCATTGCATATCTCTATTGCCTTTCTCAACGATCATGGTATATGCTAAAACATATAGACGTAGGCCAGCATATGTAGAAACATATTTATGAGCACGACAATCGAGGACATCGCCGCAAGCATCAAAGCGGCACGGATAGCAAAAGGCTTTACCCAGAAACAGCTGGGTGAACGGGTAGGCTTGCCTCAAAGCCATATCTCCAAAATCGAAGGCGGGAGTGTAGACCTACAGATTTCCAGCCTCGTCGAAATAGCGCGCGCGCTCGACCTCGAACTGAAGCTAGTGCCTCGAAGGACCGTACCGGCGATCGAAGGCGTAGTTCGCTCACACCGCGAAAGAAGCGAGGCAAGTCGAGTGCTCGCAACGATTGCCGAAACCAACCGGTTCGCCGAGCGAGTACGGGAGAGCTATCCGAGCGTCACCGAAGTGACCGAGCTTCAAAGCGCACTTAAGGATATCCAGGCCGTTAATTTCACTCCCGAAACGCTCAAAGCCATCGAGCAGGCCTTGCAGCCCGTCGCTCATCTGAAAAAGCATCTCCAGGATCTCGGCTGGGCGCTTGAGCAGCAAGAGGGAAGGAAGAAACTCACCCAACAGATCGCAGCATCCACGCGTGCCCTCCAACACGTCAGAAACTCGCAGGTTCAAGCAATCGGTCAAGACAGTGCCTCAAGACGGCCTGCTTACCGCCTTGGGGACGACGCCACATGATCGACGCAGCTGCTCTCGATATCTTTCTGGGTAAGACGCGCGTTGGAACCATTGCGCGCCTCGATGGAGATGCGAGCATCTTCACATTCGACGAAGTCTACCTTGCCGACCAGGATCGGCCAACGCTGTCGCTGGCCTACAAGGACGCGAACGGCGAAATCATTGCCGAGACACGCAGCTATCGAACGAAGATTGAGCCGTTCTTCTCCAACCTCCTTCCTGAAGGCACGCTTCGCGACTACCTGGCCCGCCGCGCGGGCGTGAAAGCCATGCGCGAGTACCACCTTCTCGCACAGCTCGGGCACGATCTTCCCGGCGCAGTGCGCGCCGTCGCCGTCGATGCCGAGGAAACGGAGGCCGACGAGCTAGATGAAGAAGCGGCGGGGAAGCAGGCAGAGCGCGCGCTGCGCTTCTCGCTTGCCGGCGTGCAACTCAAATTCTCGGCAATCAAAGCCCAGGGCAAGAATGGCGGGCTGACGATCCCGGTCACGGGCAGCGGCGGCGACTGGATCGTCAAGCTCCCGTCTGCCAGACATCCGGACGTGCCCGAGGCAGAATTCGCAGCGATGAAACTGGCGGCAAAGATCGGGATCGACGTTCCTGAAATCGACCTTGTTCCGCTCGATCAGATTGATGGCATACCCGAAGGTATCACCCGTTACGGAGAGTCCGCTTTTGCCATCCGGCGCTTCGACCGGGGAGAAGAGGGACCCGTACACACCGAAGACTTCGCCCAGGTGTTCGGTGTCTTTGCAGACGATAAATACGAGAATGCGAGCTACCGCCAGATCCTCAGCGTGCTGGCGATCGAGACCGACGAGCAAAGCGTGGTCGAATTGGTCCGCCGGCTCACCTACTCGGTGCTGATCGGGAATGGCGACATGCACCTCAAGAACTGGTCGTTGATCTATCCGGATAGGCGAAACGCGCTGCTGGCACCTGCCTATGACCTGCTTTCGACGCTCGCCTATATCCCAGGCGACGATGCTGCACTCAAGTTTCATAGCTCGCGCGAGTGGGCGTCCTATACCTATGATGAACTCGAGGCGATCGCCGACAAGGCAAGGCTGCCTGCCAAGCTGATCACCGCGACAGCGAAGGATGTCGTTGCACAGTTCGACGACGCCTGGAGCAACGAAAGCGGACACCTGCCCTTCCCCGATGACGTGCGAAGCGCGATTGAGAGGCATCGCAAGACTCTTGCGATCTGAGAGCGGTTCCGAAATCCGGCCGTTCGCGTGTAAGCACCACCTGGACCAACTGCCTGGCCCAATTCGTCAGAAAATCTGGCACATAGCGGCCCTTCAAATCCCGAAGTCCAGTGTCTTGCTCTTGCTTCGGGCGAGTTCCTTTTCGGCCTTGTTGACCTCTTCCGGTTTCAGCTGATCAAGTTCGCCGTTTTTCTTTTCTGGCGGGGTCAACTGTGCGGTGACCTCGAGGGCCGAGGCCTTCTCGCCCTTGTTGCGTGCGACGGCTGCTCCGAGCCTGTCCGAACTATCGACAACCAGCGTCAGGTGATCGCGAAGCCTCGTGATCGTCACCAGGAAGGTCTTCTGGTTCGACAGGTTGCGCTCGCGGCTGTCCATGACTGCAATGCCGCGATCGGATGTCAGACCCTGCGCCATATGGGCGTTCAGCGCATAGGCAAGATCGATCCGCTTCAGCATCGGATCGTCCTTTTTGAGCTCGACCTGGTCTCCCCTTGAAGTTTCGAAAGTGACCTTTCCGCCGGCAATGGCAACCACCCTGGCCTGGTCGGCATTGAACAGGCCGCGCCGGTGATCGTTGCGGGTCCAGCGGATCCGGTCGCCTTCATGGATTTCGAGCTTCCTCGGCTCATGCAAAGTCAGATTCTGGTCGCCCTTCCCTGCCCTGATCCGTGCCGGGTCGAACCGGAACCGCTTGCCGCGCTTGTCCGCAACTTCGACCTGCCTGCCCTTCCGGTCCTGTCCCAAGACACGATACTCGCCCGCTGACAGTCCCAGGGCCTGTTGCTTTCTCGAGACCTCGAGCACCCGGCCAGGCTGGTAGGCTGACAGATGTCGCAGTTCTTCGCGGGTCGTGTTGACGCGATCCAGCACTCCAAGCTCGGCCTTGCCCGGTCCGATCTCGCCATTGGCGAGAAGTCCCTGCTGGACGGCAGCATTGACCGCAGAGCGGATGGCGCGGCCCGAAGCGTAGATCGAGGTGCGCGAGCGGGTGTCCTTGTCGAGCGCCAACCAGGTGTTAGCCGCGACCAGCGCGCCATCGCCCCTGGCCTCGAGTGTGTGCGGCTGCAGGTGACGCAGCGCCGTGCGCACATCGCCCGCCTGCGCTGCCGCCTGCGCCTCGCGAACGACAGGGTCGCGCGCGCGCAGGTTGGTCGCCATTTCAGCGCGCGCCATGCCTGTCCGCTGCAGGAGCGCGAAGGGTTTGCCCGCATCGACTGCGCCGAGCTGCTTGCGGTCCCCCATCAGGACCAGGCGGTGAACGTCAGCCAGATTGGCGAGACGGACGAGCTTTTCCTTGTCCTCGTTTGAGACCATCGATGCTTCGTCGAGCACCAGCACATGGTCTTTCAGTGCCGCCTTTGCCTCCGCGCGAAGCGCCGCGTTGCCGGGATCGTCGAGCAGCTTTTTCCAGCCACCAAGAAAGCGGGCCAGCGTCTGCGAGCCGATACCGGTGTCGCGTTCGAGCATCTGGACGAGAGTGTTTTGGATTGCGAGGCCAATGACCGAGTGGCCCTCGTCGCGCAGCACCTCAGCGACTGGCTTCAGAACACTGCTCTTGCCGGCACCGGCAATTCCCTGGACCGCGATCGTTCGATCCTCGGACGTCAGGATCAGCTTCGCCGCCCCGAGCTGACCCTCGTTGAGACGGAACCCCTGCCCTGTCATTGCAGCGGCCTGGACACGATCAGTCGCGCTTTCCGGCTCAACTGCAGATGAGCTCGCACCCTTGCCGGCGGCAACCTCGGACACGATCCGCTGCTCGGTCAGCACCTCGTCACGCGAGGCGAGCCAGTCCTTGTGCTCTCCCATCCCTGCTATGAGATCGCCAGAGCGCACCAAGGCGCGGGTCCGTTTCTCGATATCAGCAATCGTCGCTGGCAACCCGAAATCGAGCGCAGCCTTGTAGAGCGCGGTGCGCTCGAAGGCAGCCTCGCGCTGCGAAAGATGACGCACCGCCGAAGCGACGGCCTGTGCCGCTGCGATCGTTTCACGGTCCTGTCTGAGGACCGACTTGGGCACAAGCGGATCAGCCGGATCGCCCCTGACATGCGCGACGAAGCGTCCCAGCCATGCGCGCCCGCGCTCGACAAGCGAGCCGAACCTGCCAGTTTCGATCGACTGTTTCAGTGAGCGGGTCTGCGCCCGCTCGACCAAGGGCGCGAGGTCCAGCCCGATCGATTTCGCGGTGTCGCTCCATTGCATGCCGAGGGCCTCGCGGTCCTCGATCCCGTCCTTGCTCGCGCGCGTATCGAGCGCGGCAATGCGGCCCGCTTCAAGACCAGAACCGCGCCGTGCATCGAGCACTTCCTGGCGGCGGCTCGAGAACGCCATGACCTGTTCGCGGGTGATACCGCGCGCTTCGAAATTGCCGTGCTTGAGGGTCGGTCCCGGCTCATAGCCAAGCTTCTCGACCGCGACGCGAAAGCGCGCCATTGCGATAGAATTGAGCGTGGTGTTGAGCTGCCAGAGCCGATCATTCTTGAGCGTTCGCCACTTGCCGTCCTTGCCTTGCGTGACATTGGCGATGACCGCATGGAAATGGAGGTTCGGCTCCTGGTTACGGTTGGTGTCGTGCTGGAACAGGCCGATCGCGAGGTTCCCGGTGGCCTGTGTGACGGTTTTGCCTTTCTCGACCATCCGGGTCTCGGCCGCATTCTTCTCAGCCCAGTGCAGCGCTTCGAGGACGGCTTCGCGGTAGGCGGCAATGATCCGCTCATCCTTCCCGACGAGCGCCAGCAGCGACCAGCTCTTGGGAACGGAGAAAGTGAGGTCTGTACCCGGGCGGTGTGCCTGCCCGGGATTGCCGACGCTGCTGCCGTCGGGCAGCTCGCCTCTCAGCAACGCGTCGAACGTTTGGGCCTCGACCTTGCCATTGAGACCAAGGCGCTTTGCACCCTCGCCCACCCACTGCCCCGAACGGTCGGCATCGGCGCTCGCGTAGTAATTGTCCGAGGCGAAGTAGCTCGCCGCGGCCGAAGGCGAGCGGACATTGGCGACGGAAAGCATGTGCTGGGATCACTTTCTCTTGGCCCTCGTCCCCTCCCCTGTTGGGCGTCACATGTCCGGATCAAAGTCCCCGTAATCGTGACCATGGTCCTGCCCCTGATCGGCATCGCGACCCTGCTTCGCTGCACCGCCAAGCAGCGACTTCTGCTGCTCTTCCTGGAGCCTCTGGTCAGCCTTGCCGCGCGCATCCTGCGCCCGCTGATGCGATGCGGGATCGGGAATGTCAGACCTCGCTGAAGGTGCATCCCGTTGCTCCTTGCCGCGTTGCTCCTCGGCTTTCGAAGACAGAGGAAGGTCGGATTGAGCCGGCCGCTGAGGGTCTGATGTCCCCCTTTCCTCTTGCGCATTCGGATCGCGACGCTTCCTTGTCTGGTCCGGTCGAGCCTGATCGCCCTTGTTGCTGCGACGGGTCCGGCGCAGTTCCTTTTTGTCTTCCTGGTCGGCTTTCTTTTCAGCGCTGTCGGAGCGATCGTGCGCGACCCTCAACCGTCGAGGATCACCATCATTGTCGCCTGTTTCAGAGGCTGCTCCGGCACCGCCACCTGCTCCTTCTTTGTCATCACCGTGGCGGGCCTGTGGTGGTAGCTTAGGCATATCCCGGGGAATGAAGCCTTCGGCCACCCGAGGCCAGTTGCGCGGTTCGAGGACCACGGGTGCCGCCGGAAATCCTTCGGGAAACTTGATGAAACCATGTAGGTTCTTGAGCTTCATCAGCTCGTCGGGAAGCAGCAGTGGGACGACCTGGCGCCGGGGCGTCAGGCTGACCGCATCGCGCGCATTGTTGTAGCCGTAGCTGTATCCTTCCTCCATCTCGCGAACCTCGCGGTGGCCGATAATATCGGAACACCAGGTGGCGGTCTCGCGGTCTGCTGTGCCGAGGATCAGCTTGGTTCGGGCAAGCGAGGACAGGGTCATGGCCATGTTCTCGCCGTAGACATCCTTGAGCTTGGCAAAGGCATGGATCCCGGTGACGATCGCGCCCCCGAAATTGCGCGCGGTCTGGAGGCCCTTCTCGAGCGAAGGCAGGCGATGCAGCGCGCCAAGTTCGTCGATCAGGAACCAGAGCCTGATGTCCCGCGAGCGCTGGCCCGCCATCAGCGTAATGATCGCGGTGTCGAGCCACAGGGTGAGCAGCTGCGAGAGCACGCTCATGTCGATGTAGCGCGCGGACAGAAACAGGATAGAGCGCGGTTCACCTGCCCCGTTGACCCACTCGCGGACCGAAAAGGGCGTCCCGTCTTCGGGCAGCATCTGGAGCGCCTTGGCGTTGACATTGAACACTGCACGCACCGATTCCGCCATGCGCGCCGCGCTCGGCGTGCTGATGGGACCGGCCATGGTATCTTCGACGAGACGGTGCAGATCGGAGAGATCGGCGTTCATGAGTTCGTGGGCGAGCGCGGCGTTGGTGCCCCGCCCTGCTTCGGCGAGCTTGAGACAGGTCTCGACGAACAGCGTGCGCGCGGCGAGCACCCAGAACTGTTCGGCGCCGCCCCCATCGTGCGGGACGAGGGACTCCGCTGCGGCATGGAATTCGGCACGCGTGGAGCAATCGTTGAACACGCTCCAGGCGGGGCAACGCGCGTCGAGCGGGTTGAGAATGATGTCGCGTTTGGGATCGTAGAAGGTTTCGACAAAGGCCCCAGTAAGATCGAAAATGACCGCACGTTCGCCCCGTTCACGGATCTCCCTGGTAAGCTCGGTTAGGACGACGGTCTTGCCTGTCCCGGTTGTGCCAACAAGCATCGCGTGACTCTGCTCAAGCCGCCAGGGCCAGCTGACCCCGGCCAGATGCGCGGGAGAATAGAAGCCCGCATCCCGCAGCGAAGCCGACCCGGCCAGACGCCAGCGCCAGCCCAACGCATCGCCATACTCGCGGGCACGGGCATCGCGGTTGTGTGCAGCGATCTCGCGGCTAAGGTCGCGCAAGGTAGCAAGCTCCGCCCCGCGTACATGCTTCTTTTGTTTGGACTTCTCGCCGAAGCGTTCGGCAACCCACCAGAAGAGCGCGAAGAGCGGCGCAAGAATGAACCCTGCAAGCCACAAGGCGCTGATGACCGCGCTCTGGAAAAGCGCGACCGCTTCGCGCATCGGCGGGTAATCGGTCACCACGGAAATGGGAAATGCGACGAGGCTCCCATCGGCCAGCTTGAGGTTCACAAGCTTGTCTGGATCGAACTCCAGGAAGGCATAGCCAGAGGCATAGGCATGCATCCACAGGAGGTAGACATGGTACTCGTCTAGCGCCCCGCTTACGTCCCAATAGACGAGGCCGAGAACGACCAGGAGGGTCACGATCAGGGGCCCCTTGAGGCCTGCGGCAAACATGAAGCCGAAATGCCCGAGGAGCTGGCTGCCACGGGTGAAGTTGACGAGATTATGCTTCATCATCGCCTCCCATGGGTCGGGGTGCAACGATACCGAGGCGCTCCAGCCGGCGCTGGTAGGCTGCGACCGTTCTGTCGCGCAGTGTGCTGTCGGGATGATGCGTAAGCAGCGCATCCAATGCGACCGTGATGAAGATGTTCTGGCGCACTGGATCGGTCGCCGGGGTCCTCAGATCAGCTTCGGTTGCGCGCTGCCAGGCATCGAAGATGCAATCGCAAACAACGATACTCGCGCTGACCCTGCGCTCTTCTGCTTGTTTCCTGATCCATTCGGCGATCAGGGGAGTGACATAGGTCACGAACCGGTGGTGTCTTTGCATTTTTCCAAGTTCCTTGTGTTCAAAGAACCTGGCTCACCCTTCGAAAGGCAAGTGCCACTCTAGGCCGCAGCATGGGGTGTAGGAAAACGGAAAATTCACATCGCTTTTCAGCAGATTAAACGGATCTGTGCCGACTCGGCACGGACGAGAAAGCAAGTGGACCGCATCCGGCACAGAAGATGGTATCAGCGCATTTTCGTGAATTCGTGAAGCAATTCCGCGCCTTCCATTGCAGCACCCGCTGCGTACGGTGTGCTGTCAAGTCCCAATGCGCGCGCGTGGTGCCAGTCTTACCGGGCGAATGTTCAATACGCTGAATTTTAGGTCTTATTCTTGGAGCGAGAGCAACTTTGATATTGGAGGCAGCTTCCGGAATCTGAGCAGTCTAGGACTTGGGCTACCGACTGGCCTTAGTTTGCAATCGGTTGGCCGTCAGCAAGCATGGGTGGTGGTGCGGCTAGGTCGTTGCCAAGAAGCCGAGTTGCGGCATGAGCAAGCTGATTTTCGCTGTTCTCCAACACCCCGTCGAGTTCAAAATGATACTCGAATAGCTCAATTGGAAACGACGGCGGGCCGATCTCTCCAAGGCGGATTAGTCCAGACGGGCCACCCCGGCGTTTGGGATAAATCAGCATCGCTTTGCGGCAGTGATAGCTCAGCGAATGAGTTATGATTTGATAGCGGTCTTCTTCCTTGGGCCGGGTCTTGTATTTCACGTCAGCAACCAGTCTTGGTGCCACCTGATCGTCCGCAAATATCAGAATGTCAGGCATCACCACGAACCTATCGCTGTCGTTCAACAGTGGTTTGGTGAACCCCTTGAGATTTCCATCCTGGACAAGAATCTGTGCACCGAGTGCATTCAGCTGGCTCCGCAGCACGTTGCGAATATAGGACTCAAAAACGCGGTCCAGATTGATCAAATAGGAGGGCAAAGACAGCCTTCGATCAGCGAAATCCAGTACCTCGCTCGACCTGTTTATCAGTTCGCGAGCGATCCAAATTGCCCTGCTATGGTGCGGTTTGAACCTCGGCAATTCGGCGAGCGCATCGGCAAACGAGCGTTCAATGGTGCTCCTAGGCGCGTCGGAAACCAGTCCGTATGTGCGGATCGTTTCAGCGAATACCGTCAACTCTTTAGCAAGTGAGCCTTGCCCACTTGCCAAGGGAATGGCGCGGCGCAGGGCTGCCTTCAGGATGCGATTTGTCGGATTGTCTATCGTGAAATCGAAGCCCTCAACTACGGCTCGAGTGGGTATTCCTCGTCCCCAGAACTGCTGCTCGCTTCGCCGGAAGTTCAGCTTTGGCTTGGGAATGTCCTCGCGGGAGACGCGCTGATAGTTTCTGTGGGAGCCTTCCTGCCTTATGGCTCTCAATTCGGTCGCGAAACTACGCAAGAGCAGCTCTGGCAGATAACCCGTCCATTCAGTGAAATCGTAGAGTCGATCCACTCCGACCCTTCGATCTAGGGATTGGTCAGACAGGGCTAACAATCGGGCCAGATTTGATATCGAAAACTTTGGAGAGATATCGAGTGCCAGACTCTCCGTAACTGGCAATCGTCCGATTACCCCGCCGATTTGCAGGACCATATGATCCCTGCCTTGGGTGACGCGAACGAGCGACCGATCAGTAGCGTCAGGTATGAATTTCAGTTCGCCACGGTCATCGAATAGATACTCGTGCGGTATCTCAAGTGAGCTGCGTTCTTGAGCGGGAATGACTCTCACGTTGGGCAAGTTCTCAGGGCGTTTGGCGGCTACGCATCGGTTGCCTCATCGCCGGTGACTTCGGTCACCGTTTGATCACCCGCGCCGTCAACTGCGTCAATTTCGGCTTGGTCGATTTCGCCTTGATCTGTTTCAGCATCTCCTTCCCCACTGCCAAACATCTCCTCGTACTTCTGCACGATAGCCTCCCATTTCTCGGGCTCGAATTGCAGCATTCGCTGCACCATGAAGCGGAGGCGAGACCGCCAAACTTGCTCTACATCTGCCGCCGTTCTGAGCGCGAAAAAGTGGGCATGTCCTACGCCATTCGGGACGGTTGCATTAAGGTTGTCAAAGAGGTGCAAGACCTTTCTCTGCAAGTCTTCCGGCATACCGTTTTCGGTCAACCTACGGCGTAGGACGTCCTTGTCGGGGTCGAACTCCACAATCTCAAACCGTCGAAGAAATGCGTCATCCATCTCGCCAACAGATCGATCATAGGGGTTGGCGGTGGCAATGATTATGAGGTTGGATGGAACGCTGTAGGGTTTGCCCGAATATCCCAAAGTGAAAGTTCGGTCGCGATAATCTGGCTCGACATAAGTTAGCATTTCTCCGAAAACCCTGCTTGGATCGCCTCGGGAAATTTCGTCAATGACCATGACGTAGTGGTTGTCCGCATCGGCGCGGGCTGCGTCGCAAAGTTTCAAAAAGTGCTTCGGCTTGATCTCATATTTGATGGAGGTCTGATCCGCAGCAAGCGTTGGAGAATAGCCCTCTACGAAGTCGTCATAGGCCATCGAAGGGTGGAATTGGAGGAACGCGATGCGATTTCCATTTGCACCAGTCAGAGCGTTCGCCACTCTGTGGGCATGCCATGTCTTGCCAGTACCAGGTGAGCCGAGAAAGAGAAAATTCAGCTCATTTCGCTCGTTGATCGCTCTTTCTACCATTCGCAGAACAGGATCGTCTGCCGATGCTATCCCTCCATTTCGGGGAACCTCATTTTCAGGGATAAATTCCAGCATATCGAGCAGCTCATCTGCATGAGCGGCTAGGTCATCTGAAAGCTCCGGGTAGAGCAGCTTGATCGCGGTTAGGAGGGCGCTAGTGTTCTCGCGGGGATCATCCCGGACTCGCTGGACTGCGTTGTTCCTCGACGATTTGATCCCGATAACGGGGTACTTTGAAAAGTACTTATAAAGTGTCGCGCTTCGTTCGAGAAAATCGAACTGATCCAAGCTCTTTGGAAACACCGAGATTACGCGAAGGGTGAACGTGCTCTCGTCATTAAACCCTTCCCCGCGATCCAGTCCGACAATCTTGGCGATCCCGCGAAGCCCCTGCTTCCAAGCGGTTTCCACGCCCTGATTGTTGTCCGAACCTAGATAGATGAAAGCGTAGTCGCCCTCATCTATGGTTTCCTCGACCTGCTTGCACGTGAACTCGAAGTCGAAAGGCGGCTCGGAAGTTCCGTCCGAAAACCGCTGAATTGTTGGAACGCTATCCTTTCCCAATCGAACAACAACGAATCCCATGCAAAGCCCCTCGCTCCCGCCTCATGTCAGGTCAGAAACAAGGAGTTGCAGAACCTTGAGCGCAAATGCAACTCAAAGCATTGTAAGGATTGGCTAGGCGGCAGCTCGCCTACTGCTCTTCGGAAGGCAAACTCCACTTTCCGGGCCATATTGCACCATATGGCGCAATGCCCGATCCATCGGCCCAAAAAGGGTCCGGTTCTGGCTGTCAACTCGACGCAAGATCCCTTCTGCTGCGTTCGCGCTCAAGAAGTATCTTGCGTCAGGAACGACCCTCTCGATCACTTCAATAAGCTTCATCTCTGTTGGCCGATTAGGGGCTGGCGGAGCGGCTAAATCCCAACAGTCGTCACCTATGGCGTAGCCGCCAGATTGCCATTTGAGCTGCTGCACTGCCCCATCTTCGGAAAGGTGCAATTCGCTCAGTCTCGATTTGCGGAGCGTCCTACCCTTGAAATCTGGCGCAAGGTTGACCGCACTTTTCCAACTTTTGGCTCGTGGCTTGGACAGCTCCACCTTCAATCGCTTAGCGATCCATTGGGCAACAGGCACCGATACCGCGTTACCGAGTGCCTTGTACCTTAGACTATCCTCATCTGCTGGACGGATAGGCGACGCACCGCTGTTAGTTGTCCAACCCACCGGGAAACCTTGCAACCCCTCGCATTCTGTCGGGGTCAGCCGACGAACAGCATCTTCATAGGATACATAGGTCCGGCTCCAATCGGTGCCGGTATGCCGCCCCGAAGTCGCGGCCAGACAGTATGCGACTTCCGCAACAATTGCTCCCGAAGAATTGCAGCGGCTGTCCCGGAGGAAGCCGTCACGCACACCTGTTGGTTTGCGTCCTGGCTTATCTTCATAAAGAACCTTGATTGGAAGTTCCGCGGATGTGCGAGAGGCACAAACGAAAACTCTCGGCCGCGACTGAGGCGAACCAAAATAGCGGCTGTTCATCACCCTCCAGGCGACAGCGTAGCCGAGTGAGGTCAGTTCCTCGACCACCACTCGAAAGTCTTGCCCATTGTGCGAACTGAGAAGACCGACGACGTTCTCGAGCAAGATCGTGTCCGGCTTCCGTGATCGCACAAGCTCCAGAAAGCTAAAGAAGAGGCCGCTGTTCTTGCCGGCCAATCCGTCTCTCTTGTTTGACCCCCGCGCAACTGAAACGTCCTGACAGGGAAAGCCTCCACACCATACGTCCGCCTGAGGCAGACTTGACGGATCAATCTTCGTGATATCGTCGAACAGGGTGACCTGAGGCCAGTGTGACGCAAGGACACCTTGGCAGAACGTGTCGATCTCACATTGGGCAGCGGCCCCGAACCCCTCGCGCTCGAGCGCCAGATCGAATCCGCCAATGCCTGCGAAGAACGAATTGAAGGTCCGCTTTCGTTTCGAGACTTTTCCGCTGTCATCCATTTTCATTATCCCCGGCCTGATGGTCGAGCTTCATCTCAGATTGAAGCGCGAAGTTTTCGTTCTCTAAATGTTCTCGGATCAGACGGCAAATCAAAGTTGACTTTTTGTACCCGTTTTGATCGCAATAGGCTTGGAAGCGCGTGGAATCCGGCTCGGGCAGAATGACCGATATTCGCATGGCAGCCTCCCCTTGTGCGCAGTCATATGCATAAATGCGCAAAAGTGCGTTATCTGTCAAATTCTGTCGTGCCGCCATCGGTTTATACTCACCCCAACGCATTGAATTTCATATCTTTTTAAACGGTCATCGAGCGCTCGACGGCTCCGCCAACGGAGGACGCTGCTTCCAAAAGTCCTTGGTCCTCGAGATGGGCGTAGCGATGCGTGCTCGTGATTTGCGAATGTCCTAGCAATCGCCCAATCATCGGCAGTGTCTCGGACGAACGAGCGGCAAGGCTCGCATAGTTGTGCCGTAGATCATGCAATCTCACGTCCTCGATGCCCGCTTCGACCCTCAGCATGCGCCAGAACCATTCGATTGCAGAGACGGGCAGCACATCGAATTGGAAGACGCACTCATGGCTCCTTCCGCGCAGAAAGCGATCAATGACTGCCCTCGCCTCTTTGCCAAGCCATACGATACGTGGCCCAGTCTTTGAATCGGTCAGCTTGAGCTTACGGCCTTGAACCTCGCCCCAAGTGAGATTGAGAATTTCGCCACGCCGACATCCTGTCAAAGCGAGTAGCGAAATGACCGCCACCTCATTGGGCTTGTCGGCTCGATGCTGTGACAGGGCTTCCCCAAGAAGGGCCATCTCGGCTTGGCTCAGAAAGCGCTCGATCTTCCGCCCCTTGTTGCGCTTGACGCCACGAAAGGGATTCGAGTGTTCTGGGAGATAACCCCATGCTTCCGCCTTGCCGAACATCGCCTTTAGGATTTCCATAGCGCGGTTGGCCGCGCCCGGTCCTGCCGAACGCGTCAACGCTGCATGCCAGCGCGCTGCATCGGCATGGCTGATCTCGTCGATAAACCTTCCGGCGAACGCATGTTCCAAGTGAGTTCGCCGGTAGATGTCGTGTATCTCAAGCGTGGATGGCTTCCAGGTCGGAGCCGCGACCTCCCAATAGTGCCGAAGAAAGGATGCATAGGTCGGCGTCTTCTTGCCGCGTTGTTTCCTGTCAGCCGGGTTCTGGCCCAGTTCGATCCTCAAGATGAGGCGACGCGCAACATCCTTGGCGATCCGCTCGGTCAGAATAGCAGCATCGCCTATGGTGATGAGCCTTTGCTTGCCGCCCATCGTGCGCTGAAGAACGTAACTCTTCCTGCCTGATGGATGGATACGCTCACCAAAACCGGGAAGGACGTAGTCGAACCTCGTGCGGCGCTTTCCGGCATCGCCCGGAACGATGCGCGCCAGCTCCTCGGCAAGAATTCGCTTGAGGTCATAGCTGGTCATGCGGTCATCCCCATTGAGTTTGCGAGACTGGAACAGATGCGGTCGGCGCTTTCGGAAATCACCTCGTCCGCGAGGTGCGCGTATCGCGCTGTCGTTTCAGGAAGCGCGTGACCGAGCAGCTTGCCGATAGTCGCAAGCGGTATGCCTTTCGCGATGGCCACCGAGGCGAAACTGTGCCGCAAGTCGTGCAGGCGCACATCGGGCAAGGCCGCCTTGCGCCTGATCTTCTCCCAGTGCTGGCCCAAATTGATTGGCACTTCGCGATACAGTGCCGGGAAGACGAGTTGATCGTCTCCGCGCCGTTGCAGAGCATCGAGCACAGCAATTGCCTGCGGATTGAGGTAGATCGTCTTCGGCCCAGTTTTGCTGTCAGGCAACGTAAGGCGCGGCATTTGGACGTAGCGCCAGCGCAGGGTCGCAATCTCTGAAACCCGTGCACCGGTATAGATCAGCAACAGCAAAGCTGGGACCACGAACGCATTGGCACCATTGTGCTCTGCCAGCACCTTGCCGAGCCTACGATATTCATCGGCGGACAGATAGCGTTCGGGCAGGTCGCGCTTGAAACGAGAGACACCGCGACACGGGTTGGTGTTCTTCTCGCGATAGCCGAGCTTCTCGGCATATTGCATCATAACCGATAGGACCGGAATGCTACGATTGAAGGCTCCTCCCACGTCAGCCATGCTGTCTCGCCAGCGATTGATGTCGGCCCGTTCAATCGCATCGACCGAGAGTGCCCCAAACCGTGGTATCAGCCGTTTGTCGATGTAAGCCCGAGATGCATCGCGCGTGGAAGGCTTC
>NZ_JBSXNU010000042.1:0-77514 GCF_056857815.1 Qipengyuania sp. B-5
TATCTGAAATACGTTCTTCGCCAGATCCAATCCGACGGTAACAACCTCTTTCTCCATGGAACGACTCCTAGACGTGGACCTACAACGACTGCACCTTGCCATATTTAGGCTGGTGCGAGAGCCGTCCACGACATCACGTCACTTGCACACGCTTCCCCCGCACGTTATAACACCCGTATGAACACGACGCTCAAGATAACCCGCATCGGCAATTCCGCAGGGATCGTCCTGCCCAAGGAAGTGCTGGCTCGCTTGCGCGTTGGGCCGGGCGATGCGCTGCATCTGACCGAAGCGCCGGACGGAATGCGCCTGACCGCGCACGATCCCGATTTCGCTGCGACCATGGACCTTGCCGAGGAAATCATGCGCGAGGATCGCAACATCCTGCGCGAACTCGCGAAATAAGTGCCCAAGCCAGTCACCGACCGCAGCGAACCCCGCTGGATCGACGAGACGGTCATCCTTGCCGTGCACGACCGCCAGCTTGGCGAGCATGGCGGGCCTGCTGGGGTGCGCGATGCCGGTGCACTGGCGAGCGCGCTGGCGCGGCCGGTCAACCAGTGGCACTATGGCACGGACGACGCGTGTGCACTGGCGGCGGCCTATGCCTTCGGCATTGCGCGCAACCATCCCTTCGTCGACGGCAACAAGCGCACGGCCTGGATCGCAGCGCGGCTGTTCTTGCGGCTCAACGGTTACAAGCTGACCTTTGCGGAGCGGGATGCGCTATTCACCGTGCTTGCCCTGGCATCGGGCGATCTTGCCGAGGATGAACTGGCCGACTGGCTGCGCCGGCATTGCACCGGCGCTTGACCAATCCGCCCTTCATCAGTAAGTGCGCGCCCATCCGGTGTAGGATTCGTCCAACAGCGGTCAGATAGAGCTGAACATTGCCGGTCATGTCCCGGGGGCCTGTCGCACATGCGATAAGGCTCTTTTCTATTGCAGCGGAATCAACTGGAAAGTGATTTCGTTTCGGGGCAGCCGTCAAAGTAACCCGGTGGCCGTGTGGGCCGATGGGTGGAGTGTTTCAGGCTCGTGCCAAAAGGCAAGTGGACGCGCTTTCGCGCGGCGTCTTGTCAAGCTTGACCCCGGATCAAGTCCGGGGTGACGGCAAGAGGGCGCGAACCCGATACTCCGCCGGTCAACCCGCTAGTCGCCGCCATCCATACGGTGAAGCGAGAAACTATGCCGACGATCAACCAGCTGGTCCGCAAGGGCCGCGTTCCGCAGAAGGCCAAGTCCAAGGTCCCTGCGATGGAGCAGAACCCGCAGAAGCGCGGTGTTTGCACCCGCGTCTATACGACGACCCCGAAGAAGCCGAACTCGGCTCTGCGTAAAGTTGCCAAGGTCCGCCTGACCAACCAGCGCGAAGTCATCTCCTACATCCCGGGCGAAGGCCACAACCTGCAGGAGCACAGCGTCGTGCTCATCCGCGGCGGCCGTGTTCGCGACCTTCCCGGCGTTCGCTACCACGTCCTTCGCGGCGTGCTCGATACGCAGGGCGTGAAGGACCGCAAGCAGTCGCGCTCGAAGTACGGCGCGAAGCGTCCGAAATAATCCACGGGACTTAGGAGATAATCAATGAGTCGTCGTCGTCGTCCCGAGAAGCGGGAAATCCTGCCTGATCCGAAATTCAACGATCAGGTCCTTTCGAAATTCATGAACAACCTGATGTATGACGGCAAGAAGGCCGTTGCAGAAGGCATCGTCTATACCGCGCTCGACACCGTCGAGAGCAAGGCCAAGGCGAACCCGGTGGAAGTGTTCCACACCGCGCTGGAAAACATCAAGCCGCAGGTCGAAGTGCGCAGCCGCCGTGTCGGTGGTGCCACCTACCAGGTGCCGGTCGAGGTGCGCCCCGAGCGTGCCCAGGCGCTGGCGATCCGCTGGCTGATCTCGGCCGCGCGTGGCCGTCCGGAAACCACCATGGCCGCACGCCTTTCGGGCGAGCTGATGGATGCCTCCAACAACCGCGGCAATGCGGTCAAGAAGCGCGAAGACACGCACCGCATGGCGGACGCGAACCGCGCCTTCTCGCACTACCGCTGGTAAGGCGTTCCGTATCGGGGCTCTCCTCCTTCGCCCGCTCGTCCTGAGCCTGTCGAAGGATCGGAGGGCCTCGAAACGGTCACATTAATCCCTACATGGGGGCGCAAGCTAGCTCACCCCCGACTTACGAGGAATTCCACATGGCCCGCGAATATCCGCTGGAGCGGTACCGCAACATCGGCATCATGGCTCACATCGATGCCGGCAAGACCACCACGACCGAGCGTATCCTCTACTACACCGGCAAATCCTACAAGATCGGCGAAGTCCACGACGGCGCCGCCACCATGGACTGGATGGAGCAGGAGCAGGAACGCGGCATCACCATCACGTCCGCCGCGACGACCACTTTCTGGGCAGCCGAGGACGGTAAAGGTCCCAAGCACCGCATCAACATCATCGACACCCCCGGCCACGTCGACTTCACCATCGAAGTCGAACGCTCGCTGCGCGTGCTCGACGGCGCGGTAGCAGTCTTCGACGGCGTTGCCGGCGTAGAACCCCAGTCCGAAACCGTCTGGCGCCAAGCCGACAAGTACGGCGTGCCTCGCATGTGCTTCATTAATAAGTTGGACCGTACCGGCGCCGACTTTTACTACTGCGTACAGTCGATCATCGACCGTCTCGGCGCGAAGCCGCTTGTGCTGTATCTCCCGATCGGCGCGGAAAGCGACCTCAAGGGCGTTGTCGATCTCGTGAACAACCGCGGTATCGTGTGGGAAGACGATGGCCTCGGCGCGACGTTCAACTATGTCGACATCCCCGCAGAGCTCGCCGATAAGGCTGCCGAATATCGCGAAATGCTGATCGAGACCGCCGTCGAACAGGACGACGACGTGATGGAACAGTATCTCGAAGGCAACGAGCCCGATGCGGCGACGCTCAAGAAGCTGATCCGCAAGGGCACCATGGCGCGGGACTTCGTCCCCGTCCTGTGCGGTTCGGCGTTCAAGAACAAGGGCGTCCAGCCCCTGCTCGACGCGGTCGTCGACTACATGCCTTCGCCGCTCGACGTTCCCGCCATCAAGGGCGTTCTGCCCGATAGCGACGAAGAGCAAACCCGTCCTTCGAGTGACGATGCGCCGTTCTCTGCGCTGGCGTTCAAGATCATGAACGACCCGTTCGTCGGCTCGCTGACCTTCACCCGCATCTATTCGGGCCAGCTCTCGAAGGGCAGCGTCCTGAACTCGGTGAAGGACAAGAAGGAAAAGATCGGCCGCATGCTGCTGATGCACTCGAACAACCGCGAGGACATCGATGAAGCATTCGCAGGCGACATCGTCGCCATCGCAGGTCTGAAGGAAACCACCACCGGCGACACGCTTTGTGCGTCGAACGCTCCGATCATTCTCGAGCGCATGGAATTCCCCGAGCCGGTTATCGAGCTTTCGGTCGAACCGAAGACCAAGGCCGACCAGGAAAAGATGGGCGTCGCGCTCAACCGCCTGGCAGCTGAAGACCCGAGCTTCCGCGTCACCACCGATCACGAATCGGGCCAGACGATCATCAAGGGCATGGGCGAGCTTCACCTCGACATCCTCGTTGATCGTATGAAGCGCGAATTCAAGGTCGAGGCGAATGTCGGCGCACCGCAGGTGGCTTATCGCGAATATCTCGGCAAGCCTGTCGACGTGGACTACACCCATAAGAAGCAGTCGGGTGGTTCGGGTCAGTTCGGTCGAGTCAAGGTCAAGGTCGAGCCGGGTGAGCGCGGTCAGGGCTTCGTCTTCCAGGACGAAATCAAGGGCGGCAACATTCCGAAGGAATACATCCCCGCGATCGAGAAGGGTTTCCGCGAACAGGCCGAAAGCGGCCATCTCGTCGGCTTCCCCATCATCGACTTCACTGTAACCCTTTACGACGGTGCCTACCACGACGTCGACTCGAGCGCGATCGCGTTCGAAATCGCCGGCCGCGGCGCCATGCGTGAAGTGGCCGAGCGTGCCGGCATCAAGCTGCTTGAGCCGATCATGAAGGTGGAAGTCGTGACCCCCGAGGATTATCTCGGCGACGTCATCGGCGACCTCAATTCACGTCGTGGCCAGATCCAGGGCACAGACAGCCGTGGTAATGCCCAGGCGGTCGAAGCCAACGTGCCGCTTGCGAACATGTTCGGTTACGTGAACGAACTGCGTTCCTTCACCCAGGGTCGTGCACAATACACGATGCAGTTCAGTCATTATGACGAAGTTCCGGCCAACGTGGCGCAGGAAGTCAAGGAGAAGCTTGCGTAAGCGAGCCGACAGGTCTAGGGGCGGCGCCTGATTCAGCGGGCGCCGTTTCCTCCCCGCAGAAATCCCAAATTTTAAGACAGAGGTTATTGTAAAATGGCGAAGGAAAAATTCGAGCGTAATAAGCCGCACGTTAACGTCGGCACCATCGGTCACGTTGACCACGGCAAGACCACGCTGACCGCGGCGATCACCAAGGTCATGGGTTCGGCCGTCGATTTCGCCAACATCGACAAGGCTCCCGAAGAGCGTGAGCGCGGCATCACCATCTCGACTGCGCACGTCGAGTACGAAACCGACAACCGCCACTATGCGCACGTCGACTGCCCGGGTCACGCCGACTACGTGAAGAACATGATCACCGGTGCGGCCCAGATGGACGGTGCCATCCTCGTCGTGAACGCTGCTGACGGCCCGATGCCGCAGACCCGCGAACACATCCTGCTCGCTCGCCAGGTCGGCGTTCCGCAGCTGGTCGTTTACCTGAACAAGGTCGACCAGGTCGATGACGAAGAAATCCTCGAACTCGTTGAACTCGAAGTCCGCGAACTCCTGAGCTCGTATGACTTCGATGGCGACAACATTCCGATCATCAAGGGTTCGGCTCTGGCTGCACTCGAAGGTCGTGACGAAGAAATCGGTGAAAACTCCATCAAGGAACTGATGGCAGCCGTCGACGAATACATCCCGACCCCGGATCGCCCAGTCGACAAGCCGTTCCTGATGCCGATCGAAGACGTGTTCTCGATCTCGGGTCGCGGTACGGTTGTCACGGGTCGCGTTGAAACCGGCGTCGTGAACGTTGGTGACGAAGTTGAAATCGTCGGCATCAAGGACACTTCGAAAACGACCGTCACCGGCGTCGAAATGTTCCGTAAGCTGCTCGACCGCGGTGAAGCCGGCGACAACATCGGTGCCCTGATCCGCGGTGTGGCACGCGAAGACGTTGAGCGTGGCCAGGTTCTGGCGAAGCCCGGTTCGGTTACGCCGCACACCGAGTTCAGCGCCGAAGTCTACGTCCTTTCGAAGGACGAAGGCGGCCGTCACACGCCGTTCTTCGCAAACTATCGTCCGCAGTTCTACTTCCGCACCACCGACGTGACTGGCGAAGTGATCCTTCCCGAAGGCACCGAAATGGTGATGCCGGGCGACAACGTGACGATCGATGTCAAGCTGATCGCACCGATCGCTATGGACGAAGGTCTGCGCTTCGCAATCCGTGAAGGCGGTCGTACCGTCGGCTCGGGCGTTGTCTCGAAGATCTCGAAGTAAGCTTCGACTGTAAATTCAGGACCCGCTCTTCCTTCGGGAGGGGCGGGTTTCTGCCATTTAGTGGAGGCGAAATGCTGCCGTCAGGCGCACTTTGTCACTCTCGATGACTGCAAGTTCGTCTTGGTGGAATTCGGGGGTTGCCAGATCGGGGTCTCCCCCGTATATGCGCGCCAACAGACGGGGATTCGTCCCTGATAAGAGAATTCATGGAAGGTCGCCCGCATCCGGGAAACCGGGCTCGCAAGCGGGGCAGACCTTTCTTTTTGTTTGCGGTCCACTTGCTGGCCCGTTTGGCTCTTTCGCATCGGTGTAGGTAATGGAAGCACAGAATATCCGCATTCGCCTCAAGGCGTTCGACCATCGCGTTCTCGACCAGGCAACTGGTGAGATCGCAGACACCGCGCGTCGCACGGGTGCCCTTATTCGTGGTCCCATTCCCATGCCGACGCGTATCGAGAAGTTCACCGTGAACCGTGGCCCGCACATCGACAAGAAGTCGCGCGAGCAGTTTGAGGTGCGCACCTACAAGCGGCTGCTCGATATCGTGCAGCCCAACGCCCAGACCGTCGACGCGCTGATGAAGCTCGACCTCGCGGCAGGCGTTAACGTCGAAATCAAGCTGGCCTGAGCCAACTGATTTCGGTCCACCTGCCGGACCTTAATCCGCAGGAAAATTCAGGGGCGCTCGATAGCCCCGCCGGATCGCAAGGTCAGGCAAGACATCGGGATACCGCCGGATTTGATCCGGGACTGCGTCCCCCGTCTGCTTCCCCATGGGAGGCAATCAGCCCGGACGGGGCACGCATCGCACAATCGGGCTGGCAAGCACCCTGGGGATGGGCCCTTGGGTGCCTCTGTTGAGGAGTTTGACGATGCGCACAGGCGTGATCGCAAAGAAAGTCGGGATGACCCGCCTCTTCCAGGAGGATGGACGGCACGTACCCGTGACCGTTCTTTCGCTGGAAGATTGCCAGGTTACCGCACATCGCACGGAAGACCGTGACGGCTATTACGGCGTCCAGGTCGGATCGGGCGAAGCGAAACAGAAGAACGTGAACAAGCCGCAGCGCGAAGCCTTTGCCAAGGCCGAGGTTCCGCTGAAGATGAAGGTTGCGGAATTCCGCGTGGATAGCGAGGAAGGTCTTCTTCCTGTCGGTGCCCGCATTTCCGCCGAACACTTCGTTGCCGGCCAGAAGGTCGACATCACCGGGCACACCCAGGGTAAGGGCTTTGCCGGCGCCATGAAGCGTTGGGGCTTCGGCGGTCTGCGCGCCACCCACGGTGTTTCGATCTCGCACCGCTCGCATGGTTCGACGGGTAACCGTCAGGACCCGGGTCGCGTGTTCAAGGGTAAGAAGATGGCTGGTCACATGGGTGACCGCCAGCGTACGCAGCAGAACCTCGAAATTGTGCGCACAGACGCCGATCGCGGCCTTCTTTTCGTCAAGGGCTCCGTCCCGGGCGCGAAGAATGGCTGGCTGATGGTTCGTGATGCCGTGAAGGTTGCGATGCCGGAAAATCTCCCGTTCCCGGGCGTGATGTACCGCAATCGCGAAGAGTTCGAGCATCAGGAAGCTGATGCCGGCCTCGTCGAAAGCGCAGCCGAGCACGAAGTCAGCACCGAAGTCTCCGCTGAACAGCAGGAAAAGCTGATGCAGCAGCAGGAATCGGGTGCGGACGCCGAAACCACCACCGACGGCGCTGCCGACGGTGAAAGCAAGGAGTCCTGATCGTGAAGGTCAAGGTCCAGAAAATCGACGGCAAGGCGTCGGGCGATATCGAGCTGAACGACGATGTGTTCGGCGTCGAGCCGCGCGCCGACATCCTGCACCGCGTTGTCACATGGCAGCTCGAGAACCGTCGCGGAACCGCACGCCCCACGCGTGAGCGTTCGGACGTTGCTCGCACGGGCAAGAAGTTCGGTCGCCAGAAGGGTTCGGGCGGCGCTCGTCACGGTGACCGCGGCGCTCCGATCTTCATCGGCGGCGGTAAGGCTCATGGTGCGCGCAAGCGTGACTTCGAGCAGTCGCTGAACAAGAAGATCCGCGCGCTCGGGCTCAAAATGGCGCTTTCGAGCAAGGCGAAGGACGGCCTCATCGTCGTTGACAGTCTTGAGCTCAAGGATGCCAAGACCAAGGCGCTCAAGGGCATGTTCGACAAGAATGGCTGGGCCGGCAAGGTCCTGGTCATCGACGGCGAAAGTGTGAATGACGGCTTTAAGAAGGCTGCCGGAAACCTGCCGGGCGTCAACGTCCTGCCGGCGATGGGTGCCAACGTCTACGACATCCTGAAGCACGACACGCTGGTCCTCACCAAGGACGCGGTCGAGAAGCTGGAGGGCCGTTTCAATGGCTAAGAAGCAGGCAATCGAAGCGCGTCACTACGACGTGATCCTCGCTCCGCACATCACCGAAAAGTCGACCATGGCTTCGGAGAACAACGCGGTCGTGTTCAAGGTCGCAGGCGATGCGACCAAGCCGCAGATCAAGGAAGCTGTCGAGGCGATCTACGCCGAGCAGAAGGCCAAGGTCGTCGCGGTGAACACGATCAACGTGAAGGGCAAGACCAAGCGCTGGAAGGGCAAGCCCTACAAGCGCAACGACGTGAAGAAGGCGATCGTCACCCTCGCTGAGGGTTCGATGATCGACATCACGGAAGGTGTAGGCTGATGGCACTCAAGAATTACAAACCGACGAGCCCCGCGCGCCGCGGCCTCATCCTCGTCGACAAGTCGGGCCTGTATAAGGGCAAGCCCGTCAAGTCGCTCACGGAAGGCAAGCGCAAGACCGGTGGCCGGAACAACAAGGGTCATGTCACCTCGCGTGGCATCGGCGGCGGTCACAAGCAGAAGTACCGCTTCATCGACTTCAAGCGTCGCAAGTGGGACGTGGAAGGTACCGTAGAACGGATCGAATACGATCCCAACCGCACCGCTTTCATCGCCCTGGTGAAGTATGAAGACGGCGAGCAGGCTTACATCATTGCTCCTCAGCGCCTCGCTGTCGGCGACAAGGTCATCGCGGCCGAAAAGACCGACACCAAGCCCGGTAACGCCATGTTGCTCGGTCAGATGCCGGTCGGCACTATTTGCCACAACGTGGAAATGAAGCCGGGCAAGGGCGGCCAGATCGCCCGTTCGGCAGGTGCCTACGTTCAGTTGGTCGGTCGTGATCGCGGCATGGTCATCGTGCGTCTCAACAGCGGTGAGCAGCGTTATCTGCGTGCTGACTGCATGGGTACCGTCGGTGCCGTATCGAACCCGGACAACCAGAACCAGAACCTGGGCAAGGCCGGTCGTCGTCGCTGGATGGGTATCAAGCCGCTGACCCGCGGTGTCGCCAAGAACCCGGTCGATCACCCGCATGGCGGTGGTGAAGGCCGGACCTCGGGCGGCCGTCATCCGGTCACTCCGTGGGGTAAGCCGACCAAGGGCGCCCGTACTCGCAAGAACAAGCAGACGGACAAGATGATCATCCGTTCGCGCCACGCGAAGAAGAAGAGGTAATCCGACATGGCTCGTTCCGTCTGGAAAGGTCCGTTCGTCGAACTCAGCCTTCTTAAGAAGGCAGAAGAGGCGCAGGACGCAAGCAGCACCAAGCCGATCAAGACCTGGTCGCGCCGCAGCACCATCCTGCCCCAGTTCGTCGGTCTCACGTTCAACGTGTACAACGGCCACAAGTTCATCCCGGTCTCCGTCTCGGAAGAGATGGTTGGTCACAAGCTCGGCGAATTCGCGCCCACGCGCACTTTCCCGGGTCACGCTGCCGACAAGAAGGGTAAGCGCTGATGAGCAAGCAGAAAGCACCCCGTCGCGTCGCCGACAACGAGGCTCTGGCCGTGGGCACCACCATCCGTGGTTCCGCGCAGAAGCTGAATCTCGTTGCCGAGCTTATTCGCGGCAAGAAGGCCGAAGAGGCCCTCAACATCCTCGCCTTCTCGAAGAAGTCGATGGCTAAGGATGCCACGAAGGTTCTCGCTTCGGCGATCGCCAACGCGGAAAACAACCACAACCTCGATGTCGACGCGCTGGTCGTTGCAGAGGCTTCGGTGGGCAAGTCGATCACTATGAAGCGCTTCCACACCCGTGGTCGCGGCAAGTCGACGCGCATCCTGAAGCCGTTCAGCCGCCTTCGTATCGTCGTCCGCGAGCAGGAGGAGGCGTAAGATGGGCCATAAGAGCAATCCGATCGGTCTGCGCCTGCAGATCAACCGCACCTGGGACAGCCGCTGGTACGCCGAAGGGCGTGATTACGCCAAGCTGCTGGCCGAGGATATCGAGATCCGCAAGTTCATCCTCGAGAACGCTGCCCAGGCTGCAATCTCGAAGGTCGTGATCGAGCGTCCGGCGAAGCTGTGCCGTATTTCGATCTATGCTGCGCGTCCCGGCGTCATCATCGGCAAGAAGGGCGCAGATATCGAAAAGCTGCGCACCAAACTGTCGCAGATGACCGAAAGCGAAGTGAAGCTGAATATCGTCGAAATCCGCAAGCCGGAAGTCGACGCCAAGCTCGTTGCCCAGGGCATCGCCGATCAGTTGATCCGCCGTGTGGCTTTCCGTCGTGCGATGAAGCGCGCCATGCAGTCGGCCATGCGCCTTGGTGCCGAAGGCATCAAGATCATGTGTGGCGGCCGTCTTGGCGGTGCGGAAATCGCCCGCGTCGAACAGTATCGCGAAGGCCGCGTGCCGCTTCATACGTTGCGCGCCAACATCGATTATGCCGAAGCCGAGGCGCTGACCGCCTATGGCATCATCGGCATCAAGGTGTGGGTCTTCAAGGGCGAGATTCTCGGCCATGACCCGACCGCGCAGGATCGTCTGATGATGGAATCGCAGACCTCCGGCGTCCGTCCGGCTCGCTGATTGCAGGTATAGGAAAGAACCATGCTGCAACCGAAGAAAACCAAGTACCGCAAGGCGTTCAAGGGCAAGATCCATGGCAACGCCAAGGGCGGCACCACGCTTAATTTCGGATCGTACGGCCTGAAGGCCCTCGAGCCGGAGCGTATCACTGCACGCCAGATCGAAGCGGCTCGCCGCGCGATCACGCGTCACATCAAGCGCCAGGGTCGTCTCTGGATCCGCGTTTTCCCCGACGTGCCGGTTTCCAAGAAGCCTGCCGAAGTCCGTCAGGGTAAGGGTAAGGGTTCGGTCGAATACTGGGCAGCTCGTGTGAAGCCGGGCCGCATCCTGTTCGAACTCGACGGCGTCGCTGGTCCGCTGGCCGCCGAAGCGTTCAGCCGCGCAGCCATGAAGCTGCCGGTCAAGACCAAGGTCGTTGCCCGCTTGGGCGACACCTCGCACCTCGGAGGCGAATAATGAGCAAGATCGAAGATCTGCGCCAGAAGAGCGATGACCAGCTGGACGAAGAACTGACCAGCCTCAAGCGCGAGCAGTTCAATCTGCGCTTTCAGGCTGCGACCAACCAGCTCGAAGCTCCGGCTCGCATCCGCGAAGTCCGTCGTTCGATCGCCAAGATCAAGACGCTGCAGGGCGAACGCGCTCGTGCAGCGGCAGCCAAGGCGTAAGGAGTAGACCATGCCCAAGCGTATCCTGATCGGGACCGTCACCTCCGACAAGACCGACAAGACCGTGACCGTGCTCGTCGAGCGCAAGGTGAAGCACCCCCTCTACGGGAAGATCATCCGTCGTTCGAAGAAGTACCACGCCCATGACGAGAAGAACGAGTACCAGCTCGGCGACGTCGTGCGTATCGAAGAAACCAAACCGATCTCGAAAACCAAGACCTGGATGGTCAAGGATCGGGTGACGGCAGGCGGAACCCAGGCTGTCGAGGCCGACCTCGAAGTCGAAGCCGCAGGCAACTGACGTTTAGGAACTGCCGGACTGGTTCCGGCAAGCCAATTGAGAAGGAACGGGATCGATGATCCAGATGCAATCCAATCTCGACGTCGCGGACAATAGCGGCGCCAAGCGCGTCCAGTGCATCAAGGTACTGGGCGGCTCGAAGCGCCGCACCGCGTCCGTCGGCGACGTGATCGTGGTTTCCGTCAAGGAAGCCCAACCGCGCACGAAGGTGAAGAAGGGCGATGTCCATCGCGCCGTCATCGTGCGTACGAGGAAGGATGTGCGCCGCCCCGATGGCAGCGTGATCCGCTTCGACAGCAATGCCGCTGTTCTCGTCAACAAGAACGAAGAACCGATCGGCACCCGTATCTTCGGCCCGGTGGTCCGCGAACTGCGTGGCCGCGGGTTCATGAAGATCATCTCGCTTGCTCCGGAGGTGCTGTAATGGCTGCCGCTAAGATCAAGAAAGGTGACAGCGTCGTCGTCCTGTCCGGCAAGGACAAGGGCAAGACCGGTACCGTCGCGAAGGTCATGCCGAAAGAAGGCAAGGTCGTCGTCGAAGGCGTCAATATCGCTGCACGTCACCGCAAGCCGACCCAGCAGAACCCGCAGGGCGGCATCGACCGTTTCGAAGCGCCGATGTCGATCAGCAAGGTTGCTGTTGCCGATCCCAAGGATGGCAAGCCCACCCGCGTCCGTTTCGAAGAAAAGGACGGCAAGAAGGTGCGCGTTGCCGTGAAGAGTGGGGAGACCATCGATGGCTGATTACACCCCCCGTATGAAGCAGCGCTTCGACGACGAGATCGTCAAGGCGATGACCGAGAAGTTCGGCTACAAGAACCGTCTCGAAGTTCCGAAGCTGGAAAAGATCACGCTCAACATGGGCGTGGGCGAAGCCAGCCAGGACAAGAAGAAGGTCCAGACCGCTGCGGAAGAAATGGCCAAGATTGCCGGTCAGAAGCCGGTCATCACCAAGGCCAAGAAGTCGATCGCGCAGTTCAAGCTGCGTGAAGGCATGCCGATCGGTGCGAAGGTGACCCTTCGCCGCGAGCGCATGTACGAGTTCCTCGACCGCCTCGTGACCATTGCAATGCCCCGCATCCGCGACTTCCGTGGCCTCAACGCCAAGTCGTTCGACGGTCGCGGCAATTACGCAATGGGACTTAAAGAGCAGATCATCTTCCCCGAAATCTCGTACGATCAGATCGAGAAGGTTCGGGGCATGGATATCATCGTAACCACCACGGCGAAGACCGATGAGGAAGCGCGCGAACTTCTGCGTCTCTTCGGTTTCCCGTTCCCGGCTGAAAAGTCGGAAGAGAAGGAGGCGGCGTGAGCCGCCCCCGGATCGCAGGATAAGGAAGGAACTTAAGTCCAATGGCGAAACTGAGTTCGATCAACAAGAACGAGCGTCGCAAGAAGCTCGTCAAGCAGTATGCGGAAAAGTACGCGAAGCTTAAGGCAATCGCAGACGACGAAAGCCTGGATGAAGGCGAACGTCTGATGGCGCGCCTCAAAATGGCCGAGCTGCCCCGCAACGCTAATCCCACCCGCGTGCGCAATCGCTGCGCCACCACCGGCCGCCCGCGCGGCTACTACCGCAAGTTCGGCCTCAACCGCATCGAACTGCGCGACCTCGGCAACAAGGGCCTGATTCCAGGCCTGACCAAGTCGAGCTGGTGAGGTACTGACAGATGGCTATGACCGATCCCCTGGGTGATATGCTCACCCGTATCCGCAACGGCCAGCAGGCGAAGAAGGACAGTGTCCTTTCGCCGGCTTCCAAGTTGCGTGCGAACGTCCTCGAAGTGCTCCAGCGCGAAGGCTACATCCGTGGCTACAGCGAAGATGCTTCGGGCAAACACCCCGCGCTGCGGATTGAACTGAAATATTTCGAGGGCGAACCTGCGATCAAGCATGTTGCCCGTGTCTCCAAGCCTGGCCGCCGCGTCTATGCGGGTTCGAAAGAACTTCCCGTTGTGCGCAACGGTCTCGGCATCACCATCGTCTCGACGCCGAAGGGTGTGCTTTCCGATGCGGAAGCCCGTACCGAAAACGTCGGCGGCGAAGTGCTGGCGGAGGTGTTCTGATGAGCCGCATCGGCAAGAAGCCGGTAGCGATCCCGAGCGGGGTCACTGCCAATATCGAAGGCGATACTCTGTCGGTTAAGGGTCCCAAGGGCACTCTTTCGATGGGTCTTTCCGAACTCGTGACCTACAAGCTCGAGAACGACGAAATCGCCGTCACTCCGGCCAACGACACGCGCGCCGCCCGTAACCACTGGGGTATGCAGCGGACGCTCGTATCGAACCTGGTCGAAGGTGTTACGGAAGGTTTCACCAAGGTGCTCGAGATTTCGGGTGTCGGCTATCGTGCTCAGGCGCAGGGCAAGAAGCTCAAGCTTCAGCTCGGTTATTCGCATGACGTCGATCTCGATGTTCCCGAAGGTATCGAAGTGAAGACGCCGGACCAGACGACCGTGGAAATCAGCGGTATCGACAAGCAGGCCGTGGGCCAGTTCGCGGCGAATGTCCGCAAATGGCGCAAGCCCGAACCATACAAGGGCAAGGGTATCAAGTATCGCGGCGAGTATATCTTCCGCAAGGAAGGGAAGAAGAAGTAAGATGGCAAAGCTTTCTCTTTTCGAACGTCGCCGTCGCCGCGTCCGCACTGCGCTTCGCAATCGTGCCGGTGGCAAGCCCCGTCTGTCGGTGCACCGCACCGGCAAGCATATCTACGCGCAGATCATCGACGATGCCGAAGGCAAGACCGTTGCTGCGGCTTCGACGCTGGGCGTGAAGGGCACTGGTGCGAATGTCGATGCGGCCAAGAAGGTCGGCACAGACATCGCTGCTGCCGCCAAGAAGGCCGGCGTGACCACCGTGGTGTTCGACCGCGGCGGCTTCCTGTTCCATGGCCGCGTCAAGGCGCTGGCCGACGCCGCCCGTGAAGGCGGGCTGGAGTTCTGATGATGGCTGACGACAAGAAAAACGAAAATGCCGAGGCGGAAAACGCCGTGGCTGAAACCCCTGAAGTAGCGAAGGCTAAGGCCGATGCCGGTGTGGCGGAAGCCGAAACCGAGCATGCCGTGACCAAGGAAGAGCCGGCAATCGCCGACACACCTTCGGAAGCAGCTGCCAGCCAGGATCCCGCACAGGGCGCCGAAGGTCAGCCGCGCGAGCGTGGTGGGCGTGGTGGCGGTCGCGGTGGCAACCGTGACGGTGGCCGTGGCCGTGGTGGTCGCGACAATCGCCGTGGTAACCGCCGCGAGGAAGAAGATGACGGCATCATCGAAAAGCTCGTCCACATCAACCGCGTCAGCAAGACGGTGAAGGGCGGTAAGCGCTTCGGTTTTGCTGCTCTCGTGGTCGTGGGTGACGGCGCGGGCCGCGTCGGCTTTGGCAAGGGCAAGGCCCGCGAAGTGCCGGAAGCGATCCAGAAAGCTTCGGCCGCTGCGCGCAAGAAGATGATCCGCGTTCCGCTGAAGGAAGGTCGGACTCTGCATCACGATGGCAACGGTCGCTTCGGTGCTGGCAAGGTTACCCTGCGTACCGCGCCTCCGGGTACCGGTATCATTGCCGGTGGTCCGATGCGTGCCGTGTTCGAAAGCCTCGGCGTTGCCGATGTGGTGACCAAGTCGGTCGGCACCTCGAATCCCTACAACATGATCCGCGCCACGTTTGACGCGCTGACCGAACAGACTTCACCGAAGTCGGTTTCTCAGCGCCGCGGCAAAAAGGTCGCAGACCTGCTTGGCCGTGGTGGCGCATCGGAGGCAGAGGCTGAAGCCGACGCCGCCGCTATCGCGGAGTAATTGAGATGGCGAAGAACAAGACCATCAAGATCAAGCAGATCGGTTCGCCGATCCGCCGCCCAGAAAGCCAGCGCAAGATCCTCATCGGTCTTGGCCTCAACAAGATGCACAAGATCGTCGAACGCCAGGACACCCCCGAGGTGCGCGGTGCGGTAGCCAAGGTCCCGCATCTGGTTGCGATCGTCGAAGACTAAACTCTTCGGCAAAGACATTTGACGGGGGCGGCCTGCTGCTTTAGCGGGCCGCTTCCATTTTACAGCGCGAACAAAAGCGAAAGCGAGTGCACACTATGAAACTGAACGACATCCGCGACAATCCCGGCGCCCGCAAGGAGCGCATCCGTGTCGGCCGAGGCATCGGTTCGGGCAAGGGCAAGACCGGCGGCCGGGGCCAGAAGGGCCAGAAGAGCCGTTCGGGCGTTGCCATCAAGGGCTTCGAAGGCGGCCAGATGCCGCTCCACATGCGTCTGCCGAAGCGCGGCTTCAACAATCCGTTTGGCAAGGATTATGCCGAAGTGAACCTGGGCATGGTCCAGAAGTTCATCGACGCGAAGAAGCTCGACGCCAAGAAAGACATCGACCATGCAGCGCTGAAGGCCGCCGGCCTCGCACGCGGCGGCAAGGATGGCGTCCGTCTACTCGGCAAGGGCGAACTCAAGACCAAGGCGAAGTTCATCGTTGCCGGTGCTTCCAAGGGTGCCATCGAGGCGGTCGAGAAGGCCGGCGGTTCGGTTGAAGTGATCGACCGCGGTGAGAGCGAAGCCGAGAAAAAGGCCAAGCGGACCGAAGCCAACAAGGCTAAGAAGTCCAAATAATTGATGGAAATCGGGGAGCAGGGTTCGACATTCGTCATCCTGCTCCCTATCTGTCCGGTCTACGCCGGGACGGGCCGGCGACAAGCTAGGATCGAAGACGACCAATGGCATCACGCGCCGATAGTTTCGCGAGCAACATAAGCCTCGCCAATTTTTCCAAGGCCACCGAGCTGAAGAATCGCATCTGGTTCACGATCGGTGCGCTCATCGTCTTCCGATTCCTGAGCTTCGTGCCGCTGCCGGGCATCAATGCCAGCGCATTGACGCAGCTTGCTGATCAGACCCGTGGCGGCGTGCTCGACATGTTCAACATGTTTACCGGCGGCAGCCTCGAACGCATGAGCCTCATCGCGCTCGGCGTCATGCCTTACATCACCGCTTCGATCGTCGTGCAGATGGCCTCGGCCCTGCATCCGACGCTCGCCGCGATGAAGAAGGAAGGCACTGTCGGTCGGCAGAAGCTCAACCAGTACACGCGCTACGGCACCGTTTTCCTTTGTACCATCCAGGGCTGGTTTCTCGCCGCAGGGCTCGAAAGCTATGGTGCATCCAGTGGTATCGCCGCCGTGGTCGATCCTGGTTACATGTTCCGCATCGGTGCGGTCATCAGTCTCGTGGGCGGAACGATGTTCCTGCTGTGGCTGGGTGAGCAGATCACCAGCCGCGGGATCGGCAACGGCGTCTCGCTCATCATCATGGCCGGCATCGTCGCCCAGTTTCCGACTTTTGTCTCGAACATGGCTTCGGGCTACAGTGAAGGCTCGATCGCCACAGGTATCCTGCTCGGCTTCATAGTGATGGTCGTAGGCCTGATCCTGCTGATCAGCTTTTTCGAGCGTGCCCAGCGCCGCTTGCTGGTCCAGTATCCCAAGCGTGCGACGCAGCGCGGCATGATGCAGGCGGATCGCTCGCACTTGCCGCTCAAGCTCAACACCGCTGGCGTGATTCCTCCGATCTTCGCCAGCTCGCTGTTGCTGCTGCCGCTTACGATCACACAGTTTGCGGGTAATTCGCTCGACACCGAAAGCACCACCGGCGGGGCGTTGCAGACGGTTCTGCAGTACCTCCAGCACGGCCAGCCGCTCTACATGACTCTCTATGCAGTCGGCATCATCTTCTTCTGCTTCTTCTACACCGCGGTTGTGTTCAACCCTGAAGAGACTGCAGAGAACCTCAAGAAGAATGGCGGCTTCGTGCCGGGCATCCGTCCTGGTAAGCGGACCGAGGAATATCTCGATTACGTCCTCACCCGCATCACCGTTATCGGCGCGATCTACCTGACATTCGTCTGCGTGGTTCCCGAATACATGATCGCCCAGACCGGCGTTCCGCTGTTCCTCGGCGGCACCAGCCTGCTGATCGTCGTGAACGTCACCGTCGATACGATCAGCCAGATCCAGTCGCACCTTCTGGCACACCAGTATGGCGATCTCATCAAAAAGGCCAAGCTGAAGGGCCGCCTGCGTTAAGGCAGGACACTTGGGGAAGGGGACCTCTCTCGATGGACATCATTCTTCTAGGCCCTCCGGGCGCAGGCAAAGGCACGCAGGCCCAGCGGCTTGTGGAGCATCATGGGATGATGCAGCTGTCGACCGGGGATATGCTTCGCGAAACGCGCAAGGCCGATACGGAGCTGGGCCGAAAGGTTGCCGACATCATGGATTCGGGTGGCCTCGTTTCAGACGATATCGTTTCAGCGATGATCGACGCCAAGCTTGAGGATATGGGCCCGGAAGTGGGCGCTATCTTCGACGGTTATCCGCGCACGGCGGCACAGGCCGAACAACTCGATGAAATTCTTGCCAAGCATGGACGCAGCCTCGACCATGTGATCGAGCTCGAAGTCGACGAGGATGCACTGGTCGAACGCATTACCGGTCGCTTTAGCTGCGCTAACTGCGGCGCGGGTTATCATGACACCTTCAAGCAACCGAAGGTGGAAGGTGTGTGCGACGAATGCGGCGCAACAGAATTCAAGCGTCGTCCCGACGATAATGAAGAAACAGTGCGCCACCGCATGTCGGTCTATCGCAACGAGACGGCGCCTATCCTTCCGGGCTACGAAAAGCGTGGCATCGTGAAGCGTATCGACGGCATGGGCGCCATCGATGAAGTGACCCACGCGATCGACTCGATTCTCGGCTGAGGCTTTCCAAAAGACCTACTCCGCAATAAGCCTATCTTGGACATAGGGGAGATGGGCATGAAGCATTTTTGGGCATTGGCAGTCATCTGTTCGCTGGGCGGGGCCGTTCCTGCGTCAGCAGAGGTTGTCGCCAAAAGTGAGCATGGCTTCGTCACGAAGGAAACGGCCTCCATTGCCGCAACGCCGCGGCAGGTCTGGCTAGCGCTCATCAAGCCGGGCACGTGGTGGAATGACGATCACAGCTGGTCGGGCGATGCGTCGAACATGACATTGGTGCCTAGCGCGGGCGGTTGCTTCTGTGAGACGATTCCTGGTGAGGGAGATATTCCTCTGGACGGAAGCGCACAACATGCCGTGGTCGTTCAGGCAGTACCGGACAGGGCGCTCCGGCTCCGGGGCGAGTTGGGGCCATTGCAGGCAGTCCCTGCTACCGGTGTTCTAACCGTAACTCTGAAACCGATCGAGGGCGGCACTCTGGTCGAATGGGAGTATAATGTCGGCGGACCCATGGGGTTCGAGATCGATACGATATCCAAAGCGGTCGACAGCGTGATGACTCAGCAACTTCACGGTCTGCGCGATCACTTGGGTGCACTCGCCATGCCTGAAGCAGCAGACTCTGCCGAGCCCGATTAGCAGTTTCGAGACGCCGATGCCCTGTTCGACCCATAGGCCAGCTTCTGGGCATTTTTGACCTGCGATAGGCATTCGTCTATATAGGTACTTGAACTCGGCACCGGGCCAACCATATCGACGGCTACGGTGATTGCGCGCGCTGACGGTTGACGCTCGGCGCGAATCCTACTAAGCGCGCCATTCATTCGACACTTGCGGTGAGTCCGGCAGGCGCCAGATATTGTGCACGCCATCCGGGCTTTTTGCGCTAGAGGCGTCCGTTAATGTCAATGAAAACAAAGCGTTGAGATGGGATCCCGCTTAAAAGGATCCTGTGGAGCATGGAGATTTAAGTGGCTCGTATTGCCGGGGTAAACATCCCCACCAACAAGCGCGTTATCATCGCGCTTACCTATATTCACGGTATCGGTCGTACCACGGCTGTCCAGATCGCCGACAAGCTTGGTATCGATCATGCCCGCCGTGTACAGGACCTGACCGATGAGGAAGTCCTGCGCATCCGCGAGACGATCGACTCCGACTACACCGTCGAGGGTGACCTTCGTCGTAACACCGCGATGAACATCAAGCGCCTCATGGATCTCAAGTCCTTCCGCGGCCTTCGCCATCGTGCCGGTTTGCCCGTTCGCGGCCAGCGCACCCACACCAACGCCCGTACCCGCAAGGGCAAGGCCAAGCCGATCGCCGGCAAGAAGAAGTAAGCTTCGGCCAGTCCGAACGCTTTTCCCTTCTTGAGAATATAGAGGAAGATACACCATGGCACGCGAACCCGGCCGCGTTAGGCGCCGCGACAAAAAGAACATTTCGAGCGGCGTTGCGCATATCAACGCCAGCTTCAACAACACGATGATCACCATCACCGATGCACAGGGCAATGCGATCAGCTGGTCCAGTGCAGGTATGATGGGCTTCAAGGGCAGCCGCAAGTCGACTCCCTATGCAGCGCAGGTCGCCGCCGACGACGCGGGCCGCAAGGCCGCCGAACACGGTGTGCGCACCCTGGAAGTCGAAGTGAAGGGCCCGGGCTCGGGCCGCGAGAGCGCACTGCGCGGTCTTGCTGCAGTGGGCTTCACCATCACTTCGATCCGCGACGTGACGCCGATCCCGCACAACGGGGTTCGTCCTTCCAAGCGTCGCCGCGTCTGATCCGTACCTGCCTGGTGGCTCGGATCCGCTGAGCCACCGACACTTTCCACGGACCGGACGCTCGATTGAGAGCTCCGGTCCTGCCCGCATCCACACCAGGGGAAATCCATGTCCGTCAACATCAAGAACTGGCAGGAACTCAAGAAACCCAACACCCTCGACATCAAGGACGGTGGCGACAAGGCGCGTAAGGCGACCTTCGTGGCCGAACCGCTCGAGCGCGGCTTCGGCCTCACGCTCGGCAATGCGCTTCGCCGCGTGCTCCTGTCCTCGCTCCAGGGCGCAGCTATCACCTCGATCAAGATCGAGAACGTGCTGCATGAATTCTCCTCGCTCGCCGGCGTGCGCGAGGACGTCACCGATATCGTCCTGAACGTGAAGCAGATCGCGCTCAAGATGGAAGGTGAAGGCATGAAACGCCTTCAGCTTTCGGCCACTGGCCCGGGCGAGGTGAAGGCAGGCGACATTGCCGTGTCGGGCGACATCGAGGTCATGAACAAGGACCTCGTGATCTGTCACCTCGACGAAGGTGCGACGCTCAACATGGAGCTGACCGCCGATACCGGCAAGGGTTACAGCCCTGCCGTGATGAATCGTCCGGTCGATGCGCCGATCGGCCTCATTCCGGTCGACAGCCTGTATTCGCCGGTTCGCCAGGTGAGCTACAAGGTCGAGAACGCCCGCGTCGGACAGGAACTCGATTACGACAAGCTCTCGCTGACCGTCGAAACCGATGGTACCGTCACCCCGGAAGACGCCGTGGCTTATGCTGCGCGCATCCTTCAGGACCAGCTGACGCTGTTCGTCCACTTCGAGGACGGCATCCCGCAGCCGACCAGCGGGATGATCGGCCAGGCTGCCGAACCGCAGGAAAGCGACACCAACCAGCTCAACCGTTACCTTCTCAAGAAGGTCGACGAACTGGAACTGTCGGTCCGTTCGGCCAACTGCCTCAAGAACGATAACATCATATACATCGGGGACCTGGTCCAGAAGACCGAGGCCGAGATGCTCCGTACGCCGAACTTCGGCCGCAAGTCTTTAAACGAGATCAAGGAAGTCCTGAGCTCGATGGGCCTGCGCCTCGGCATGGACATTCCTGGCTGGCCGCCCGAAAATATCGAGGAAATGGCCAAGAAGCTCGAACAGGAGCTGCTGGGCTAAGACCTTGCATCGGGGATTGGGCCGGACCCCTTAATCCGGCCCGTATCGGGCTACCTAGAACGGGCCCCCTACGAACGAAGGAAAGTTGAAATGCGTCACAAGATTTCCGGCCGCAAGCTGCAGCGCAAGACCGGTCACCGCAAGGCCCTGTTCCGCAACATGAGCGCTGCGCTCATCAAGCACGAACAGATCCTCACCACGCAGGCGAAGGCCAAGGAACTGCGTCCCTATATCGAAAAGCTGATCACGCTGGCAAAGCGTGGCGGTCTTTCGAACCGCCGCCTCGCGATGAGCAGGCTGGGCGATGAAACGCAGCTCAAGAAGCTGTTCGACATCCTTGCAGAGCGTTACTCGGACCGTGAAGGCGGCTACACCCGCGTCATCAAGGCCGGCTACCGCGGCAGCGACGCTGCGGCTATGGCCGTTATCGAGCTCGTCGATCGTGACGTTGACGCCAAGGGCCAGGATAGCGGCCCTGTGATGGCGGAAGAGGAAATGGAAGACGCGTAAGCGGCTCCATATCGAGACAAGCGGGGCCGGGGGAGAAATCCTCCGGCCCTTTTGTTTGCATCGATACGAACCCGTGCCATGAGTGACGGCATGATCAGGACAGCTTTAGCAGCCGCCACGCTCTTCGCCGGCGTGTCTCTCTCGGCACAGTCGACTACTCAGGAAAAGCTTGAGGAACGCCACGATCGTGCGCTCGCGGCGGGCTACAAGGCGCTGTTCCTGTGCAGCGCGATTGCCAATGCCGAGCGTAACGGCGCGACCCGCACACCGGAAAGTATAGAGCGGTGGGAATTATCGGGCATTCAGGAGCCTCTGGACGGATTGATCGCGGCGCTGCCCTACGAGATCCAGCGAGATGCCGACGGGGAAATTGCAACGGTCTCGGTGGAATGGGCCGAGCAGTCTCTCCCCCGCATGGCGGTCCACGATTCCATGAGGGGTTGTTCGCAGCTTCCTGTAAATGGCGTCCGGCTGCCCTTTGCGACCAAAAGACCCGCCTCTGAATTCGAACGGGTTTCACTGGTGACACCGGAACCGAAGATCGCCCCAGTATTCGGTCGGGCATTCGAAGAAGCCTATGGCGAGGGGACACGAACCACGGCGGTCTTGGCAATGCGTAACGGTGACGTGATCGGCGAAGAATATGCTTCCGATTTCGGCCCCGCGGTTCCGCAGCGTACCTGGTCGGTGGCCAAGAGCATCGCGGCTACACTGGTGGGCGCGACCGTTCAGGCTGGCGAAACGGATGTCGAAAAATCTGCAGGAATCGGTCTATTTCCCAGCGACCGGCGCACGCTGATTACCATCGATGATCTCCTGCGAATGGCCTCGGGCCGCTATTCGGATACTGCAGGCAATCGAACCGATCCGCTCTATTTCGGCGGGGCGACCGTAGAAGAAACGGCTTTGCATTGGCCGCTGCTGCACCAACCGGGCTCAGTCTATCGATATGCCAACAATGACACACTGGCTGCCGTCAAGGCGATCGAGGGTTATTTGGAAAGGCAAAGCCCTGCGGAGCTTTTTGCCAGGATCGGAATGGACCACACCGTGGCCGAAACCGACTGGCAGGGCGACTATGTACTCTCGAGCCAAGTCTGGTCCACCGCGCGCGATCTTGCGAAGCTGGGTCAGCTGTATCTGGACGACGGCGTCCTTCCTGGGGGTGAGCGTATACTTCCCGGGAATTGGGTCGATTACGTTTCGTCGCCAACCGGTCCGCAGCCAGACGGTCCCTTCGGCTACGGCGCGGGGTTCTGGCTGCTGAACAACTCCGAAGGCGTTCCACCCGACACTTTCGCCGCGATGGGTAATCGCGGACAGTTCATAGTAATCGTGCCGAGTATGAACATCGTCATCGTTCGCCGAGGCGAAGATCCAGTCGGTTCGCGCTTCGACATCGCTTCGTTTACGCGCGATGTACTTGATTCTCTAAGAAATTAGGCATTCATAAAACTTTCCTGTAATCTGAACAAAAGCTGCAATCGCGATTCAGCGTCATCTCACAGCGAATCATCTAAAACCTCATTCAACCGAGGCAATCCCGCCCCGGTAGAGATGAGGAGAACCTCACGTGACCAACTATTTCAAAAATTTCGCGAAGGGTGGGATCGCAACCGCTACCGTTGGTGCCATGGCACTTGCCGGGGCTACTCCCGTGCAAGCCCAGGGCTACGACGATGACGATGGAATTTCCGTCGGCGACGTGATCGCCGGCGCAGTAATCATCGGCGGCATTGCAGCTATTGCCAGCGCTGCCAGCAAGGATCGCGATTATTATCGCGACGGACGCTATTTCCGTGATGGACGCTACTACAACAGCGGCCGAGATTATCGCCGGGACGCCTATCGCTATCGTGGCAATCCGCGTGCTGCGGTAAACCAGTGTGTCGCTGCCGCAAAGCGCGACGCGAGTCGGTACGGGGGCTATCGCTATGCGCAGGTGACCGAAATCCGCGATGTGGACGACACCCGTTACGGCTGGAAGGTCAAGGGGCGCATCGTAGTCGATGGCAGCTACCGTGGCGGTCGTTACGATCGTTATGGTTATCGTGATCGCAACAATCGGTATCAGCGCTGGAGCAACCGCGATAGCGGGAAGTTCACCTGCTACATCGAGCGTGGCCGGGTAAGCCATGTCGATTACAGCGGCATTCGCGGACTTCGCTAAGACATCTTAAAATCAACTTCGGCCCGGGCTTCATTGTCCGGGCCATTTTTGTGGTTCAGCCTCGCTAAAGCCTTGCGCGCGCATGAACCGGATATCGTTATGCGAATCGCACCAGGTGGGGGTGCATTCAACAGGGATTGGCCATGCCGCAATTGAAGAACCTCGCCGCCGCGCCTGCCATGTTTGCTGCGCTTTCTCTTACCATTATGCCGGCTCAGGCTGCAGAACTGCCAGCATCGCCTTTACAGCCCGCATATGCCGCAGCCGTACCGATACTCGATGTGGAAGCTTCGCAGACTGCCGAACATCGCCGCTATCACCGGTACCGCTATCGTCGCGGGCCCGGGCTGGGGGATGTGATCGCTGGCGTGCTTATCGTCGGCGCCATCGCGCATGTGGCCAAGGTTGCCACGCGAGATGACCGGCGCGACCGCGAGCGCGACTATCGCCGCGATACACATTGGGATGGTGCGCGCGGTATCGATCGCGCAGTGGAGATGTGCGTCGATGCCGTCGAGCGGGACCGCCGTGTCGATACGGTTGAGCGCGTGGATCGCGTTGCGCGCGGATGGATGGTCGAAGGCACGATCTTCAACGGCGACCGCTTCAACTGTTTCATCGACGAGAACGGTCGGATCGACAGCATCGATTTCGGAAGCCGTGATGGAGGCTATGAATACGACGAGCCCGACTATGACGATGAGTACGAGGGCGCGGAATACGGGTACGAAGATCGCGGCTATGCATCCGAAACCCGCGACGAAGACGACCGCCAATGGGATGATGATCGCTACGCGTCCGAATGGAGCCGCGTGGAAAGCGAAGAGAGCAGCGCGCCTGTTCCTGCGCAGCCTGCCTATCCCGGAGGTCCTGTCGATGCGGACGAGGATATCGAAGGCGACCTCGAGATCGGCACCGGCTACCCGGGCGCCGGCGCCTAATCGGCTTTTTGCCCCCGCTCGTGATAGGCTGGAAGGGCCAGGTTTAACAGGATCGCGGCCAGCCTAAGGGCGAAACCTGCAAGCGCAGCCGCGATCCAGGTCCACCAGTTCATGATACCTGCAAGCGTACCAGCGACCGTCAGGCTGGCAGAAAGCGCGGCTGCGGTCACATAGAGTTCGGGACGCATGAGGATCGACGGACGCCCTGCCAGCACATCGCGGAGCATCCCACCGACAGTTCCGGTGATCACACCCATCAGCACGCTGGGGATGGGCGGAACACCATATTGCAGCGCCTTGGCCGTCCCCAGGACCGCGTAGGCGGCCAGTCCGGCACCGTCGGCAATGGACAGGAACTTTCCTTCCCACCAGCGGGTCGGTGTGAACCAGGCGAACAGGGCCACGCCCAGGCAGATCGCCGCGACCCAGGGGTCGGTAATCCAGAAAACCGGCGCACCAATCAGCAGGTCGCGCACCGTTCCTCCTCCCACACCGGTCACAAGCGCAAAGAAGGCCAGCGTGACGAAGGTCTGCCGCTCCTTGGTTGCCACCAAGGCGCCCGTGAGCGCAAAGATCGCCACGCCGGCGAGATCGAGCCAGTCCAGAACAGGGGTGAGGATTTCCTCGTTCACGACGGAACTGCCACCCGCGCCTTGCGCCGCCGGAACATGAGCACGCAGCCGAGCAATGCACCGAGTATCGAGAGCAGCGCGAAGAAGATCAGCACCGGGTGGCTGGTATCCTCACGCGTTTCCAGATCCATGATGTGCAGGCCCCACATGAGGTCGAAGGTGCGCCACCATTCGGTGCGCACCGCCTCGATCGCGCCCGTTTCCGTGCCGACATAGACATGCGTCCCGTCTGCCAGAGCGATCTGCCACACGGGTATCGGCCGGCGGAAGTCGAAGGGAACGTTTTCGGCTGCGTAGCGAGCAGTGCCCACCACCTCGTCACCCCCCACGATGCCTTCTTCGACGATCATGCGCGCTTCGATTTCCGAAAGCGGCGCCATCTTCGCGCCGTCCGCGCGGAAACGGTCGCTTGAGCCATCCATATAGGCGATCCGCGTCACCGTTTCGCCCCGCTCGACCTGCGTGGTTACCGAGCGGACCGGTGCAGTGCTCTCGGCTGGCAGCGAAACCGCGATATGGGTATCGCGGGGAAGGGCGGTTTCGGCCACCTCCTTGCGCAAATGGTCGCCGCGCACTTCCTCGATCGGCTTGATCACCATCACCAGGCCGGTCACTGTCCACATGAGGACCGGAACCCCGACCAGCCAGCCAAGCCATATGTGCCATTTCGCAAAGCGCTGCATCATGCGCTGGTTAGCCATTCAAATTGCTCCCGTCGTGCGGGTGGGAGGTTTGGGCACTTGCGCTCAGGAGTGCAAGACCCGGCCGATCTCTTCCGCGGCCTGGATGCAGGCAAAGTCTGACCAACGCGGGCCGATCACCTGCATTCCGCAGGGAAGGCCGCCGTTTTCGCCGATGGGCAGGACAGTCGAGGGCAGGTTGGGGAAAGTTGCGAGGCCCGCCCAGCAGAGGCCCGCCGCGCCGGGAACGTCTCGGCCATCGATCTCGAGCGTGCCGTCGAACACGCGCGTCTTGCTGTTCGGGACAGCGAGGACCGGGGCAGGCGGGGCGAGGATGAAATCGTAATCTTCGAACAGGCGCTCCCATACCAGTTCATTGCGAGCCTGCTTGTCCAGCAAGTCGAACCAGTCGGTTGCACTGGCCCGCTTGCCATCTTTCGCCGGAGCGCCGCGCGCCATCGCGATATTGAGCATGCGCATGTAATCGCCGTGCTGGCGTTCCAGATCGGGTATGAGGTCGCTCGCCCGATCTACCCCGAGCCCGACAGATTCCAGTATGGTAGCAGCCTGCTCCATCAGAGTCCGCACCGCGCTGTCGGTAGGACAGGACGGGTGCTCCGCAATCACGAGCACGCGGCAATTCTTGAGCGGCTTCTTGCGCTCCGGAAGCGGTAGGCTGGCGGTGATTCGAAGCAGGCCGGCAAGGTCGGCGGCGTTGCGTGCCAGCGGTCCCGCAATCGACAAAGCCCCGTCATGCGCGCCGCGCCCGGCCATGAGCGGATGTTCGTGACCCTGCTTGCTGATCAGGCCCCAACTCGTCTTGTGACCCCAGACGCCGCAGAAATGCGCCGGAACGCGCACCGATCCACCAATATCGGTGCCGAACTCGCAAGGCACCATCCCGCTGGCTACTGCAGCCGCCGATCCCCCGGATGACCCGCCGGGCGAACGCTCGTGATCGTGGGGGTTGTGCGTCCGGCCATAGACGGGATTGGCGGATTGCCAGTCGGCAAGGTCGGGCGGGACGTTGGTCTTGCCCAGGAAAATGACGCCAGCCTGCTTGAGCAGGCGCACGATGCGGGCATCGGCGCTGGCGATATTGCGGGCGAATTCCTCGTGACCCCAGCATGTGGGGAGCCCCGCAATATCGAAGCTTTCCTTTATGGTCATGGGGACGCCGAAAAGTGGCTGGTCCTTGCCAGCGCCGGTGCGGGCCATCGCCTGCGCCGTGTCACGGGCGCGCTCGAAATCGCACACGACCACCGCGTTGATATGCGCATCCAGCTTCTCGATCCGCGCAATCGCCGCGTCCACCACCTCAGGCGGGGAGATTTCCCCACGCGCGATCATCGCTGCGGTTTCCAAGGCTCCCGGCTGGCTGGTCAGCACTGGAAAGTTCATGCCCATGTTTCCTCCCGACTTTCTCGTCCCGATTCGGGGAGACATGGACCGGGTGTTACACTGTCCAGAGCCAAAATAACCTCCCCCAGGCTACACGTGACTTCAGGGGAGGGAATAACGCCGCCTATCGCGGTAGGACACCCCTCTGGTCTCGCAGATAGCCTGACGGGGCCGCCCATCAGGTGAACAGTCCCCTGCCACTGCCCTCTTTCGGCGCCGGAGGATCAGATGTGGATCGGTTTGCCCTGGACTGCCATCGCCGCTTCCTTGATCGCTTCCGAATGGGTCGGGTGAGCGTGGCAGGTGTAGGCGATATCCTCGCTGGTGGCGCCGAATTCCATCGCCTGCGCCGCCTGCGCGATCATCGTACCGGCAACGCTGGCGATGCACCAAACGCCCAGAACGCGGTCGGTTTCGGCTTCGGCGATGACCTTCACGAAACCGTCTGGCTCGTGATTCGTCTTGGCGCGGCTGTTAGCCATCATCGGGAACTTGCCGACCTTCACCTTGGCCTTGTCGCCGCCCATCTTTTCGATGGCTTCTTCGGTAGTGAGGCCGACACCGGCGAATTCGGGCCAGGTATAGACCACGCCGGGGATGACATCGTGGTTCACGATGCCGGTCTGCCCGGCGATGTTCTCGGCGCAGGCAATGCCTTCGTCTTCGGCCTTGTGGGCCAGCATCGGTCCGGGGACGACATCGCCGATCGCCCACACGCCGTCGACCTTGGTGCGGAAATCGTGATCGGTTTCGATCTGGCCACGCTTGTTGGTTTCGAGGCCGATGGCGTCGAGGCCGAGACCGTCGGTATTGGGGCGGCGGCCGATCGAGACCAGCACGCAATCTGCTTCCAGTTCCTCGCTGTCGCCGCCAGCGGCGGGTTCGAGGGTGAGGGTGGCCTTCTTGCCCTTGACGGTGCAGCCGGTGACCTTGGTCGACAGGCGCAGATCCATACCCTGCTTCTTGAAAATCTTGGCTGCTTCCTTGCGGACATCGTCGTCCATTCCGGGCAGCAGCTTGTCGAGGTATTCGACCACGATCACTTCGGCGCCAAGGCGGCGCCAGACCGAACCGAGTTCGAGCCCGATCACACCGCCGCCGATAACGACCATTTTTTTCGGCACGGATTTCAGTTCGAGCGCACCGGTAGAATCGACCACCACCTGCTTGTCGTTATCGACTTCGACACCCGGCAGCGGGGTGACAGAGGAGCCGGTAGCGATGATCACGTTTTTGGCGGTGACAGTCTCGTCGCCTACCTCGACCGTATGCGCGTCCTGGAAGGTGGCGTGGCCTTTCTTCCAGTCGACCTTGTTCTTCTTGAACAGGAACTCGATGCCGCCGGTCAGGCCCTTCACCGCATCGCGGCGCTGGTCGTGCATCTTGTCGAGGTTCAGCTTGGGAGTGACCTCGATGCCCATGTCGGCCATTGTGCCGTTCGATGCGGCGTCGAAAAATTCGGACGCGTGGAGCATCGCCTTCGACGGGATGCAGCCCACGTTGAGGCAGGTTCCGCCCAGCGTCTCGCGGCTTTCGGCGCAGGCGGTCTTCAGGCCCAGCTGCGCTGCACGGATCGCTGCAACATAGCCGCCGGGTCCGGCACCGATGACAAGGACGTCGTAGTCGTAATTCTGATCAGCCACCGATTTCCTCCGCTGGCGTAGTTTCACTGGACGTGCCGGGCTGGGCACTCGTGCTTGCAGCACAATCGTTCACGATGCCTTCGATCCGCTCGCGGCTCACGTCTTCCATCGTGAGGTCGGGATCGGAAACGAAGGTGTCCGCACTGCATTGGCACACTTCGGACACGCGGCCCGAAACGATACCGGCATTTTCCGAAATCTGCTCACACTGCGCGGCAACCGCGTTGCGAACTTCGCCTTCTACGGCTTCACCCGCGATCTGGGTCGCAGCGTCACAGCCCGCGAGAGCGGTCGCTGCCGCGATCATCAGGGTAGCGCGTTTCAACATCTGGGTTCCTTGCTCGAAAGTCACAGGTCGATCAGCATCCGGGTCGGATCCTCGATCGCTTCCTTGATGATTTTCAGCGCCGTAACCGCTTCGCGGCCGTCGATCAGGCGGTGGTCGTAGGACAAGGCGATATACATCATCGGGCGGATGACGATCTCGCCATCGACGACGACCGGACGGTCTTCGATGCGGTGGAGGCCGAGGACCGCGCTCTGAGGCGGGTTGATGATCGGGGTCGACATCAGGCTGCCGAACACGCCGCCATTGGAAATGGTGAAGGTGCCGCCCTTCATGTCATCCATCGTCAGCGTGCCGTCCTTGGCGCGCTTGCCGAAGTCGGCGATGTCTTTCTCGATCCGCGCGAAGCCCTTGTCCTGTGCATCGCGGATAACCGGGACGACGAGGCCGTTGGGAGCCGACACGGCGACCGAGATATCGACATAGTCGTGATAGACGATCTCTTCGCCTTCGATATAAGCGTTGACAGAAGGCACGTCCTTCAGCGCAAGGCAGGCAGCCTTGGCGAAGAAGCCCATGAAGCCGAGCTTGATATCGTGCTTCTTGGCGAAGAGGTCCTTGTACTTCTCGCGCGCTTCGATGACCGCGCTCATGTCGCAATCATTGAAGGTGGTGAGCAGCGCGGCATTGTCCTGCGCGCCCTTGAGCCGCTTGGCGATCGTCTGGCGCATGCGCGTCATCTTGACACGTTCCTCGCGGCGTTCGCCCGTTGCGGCAGGGGCCGGTGCGGGAGCGGAGGAGGTCGGCGCCGGGGCAGGCGTGTCGCCTTTCGCCTTGGCGGCGGCGATCACGTCTTCCTTGGTCAGGCGGCCGTCCTTGCCGGTGCCCTTGATGGTCGAGGGATCGACCCCATGTTCGAGCACTGCGCGGCGGACCGCTGGCGAAAGCGTCTGCGAACTGTCGGAAGCGGTTGCTTCCTTGGCCTGTGCCGGTGCGGCCTTCTCCGTACCTGCGTCGGATGTTTCTGCCTTGGGTTCGTCGGCGGATTTGGCTGCCGAAGCGCCTTCATCGACGATGGCGAGCACTGCGCCTACTTCGACCGTGTCGCCCACGGCGACCTTGAATTCCTTGATCACCCCGGCAACCGGCGAGGGAGCTTCGACGGCCACCTTGTCGGTTTCGAGGCTGACGATCGGCTCGTCCACTGCCACGCTGTCGCCGACACTCTTCAGCAGTTCGCCGATGGTGGCTTCGGTAACGCTCTCACCGAGCGTGGGGACTTTGATTTCGGTGGCCATATATTCGGTTTCCTCTTCAGGCCTCGATCAGTTGCAATCGCTGCGGACGTTGGGGACATCGCCGCCATTGAGCCCGAGCGCAATATTGACGAGCGCTTCCTGCTGGACCTGGTGGCGGCTGGCAAAGCCGGTGGCGGGCGAAGCAGCCACTTCGCGTCCGGCATAGCAGGGACGCATGCCCTTCTTGCCGGCCTTGTCTGCGGCTTCTTCGATCAGGCGATCGACGAAGAACCATGCGCCGTTGTTCTTGGGCTCTTCCTGGCACCAGACGATGGTTTCCAGATTTGGCATGCGTTCGAGCCGCACTGCGAGAGGCTCGCCCGGGAAGGGGTAAAGCTGTTCGATCCGGACGATGGACACGTCATCGAGTTCCGCCTCGTCGCGCCGCTGCATCAGGTCGTAAGCCACCTTGCCGCTGCACAGCACCAGTCGGCGGACCTTCTTGTCGTCGATCCTGGTCAGGTCCGACTTGATGCGCATGAAGTGATGGTCGCCCATGAAGTCTTCGGCATTCGACTTCGCCAGCGGGTGGCGCAGCAGCGACTTGGGCGTCATGATGACCAGCGGTTTGCGGAACGGGCGCAACATCTGGCGGCGGAGAACGTGGAAATAGTTCGCCGGCGTGGTGATATTGCAGACCTGGATATTGTCGTTCGCGCACAGTTGCAGGAAGCGTTCGAGGCGCGCCGAGCTATGTTCCGGCCCCTGGCCTTCATAGCCATGTGGCAGCAACAGCACGAGGCCGTTCGCACGCAGCCACTTGACCTCGCCCGCGGCGATAAACTGGTCGATCATGATCTGTGCGCCATTGGCGAAATCGCCGAATTGCGCTTCCCACATCACGAGGCTTTTCGGGTCCGCCATGGCGAAGCCGTATTCGAAGCCGAGCACGCCGTATTCCGACAGCGGGCTGTCATAGACCTCGAACTTGCCATGGGGGAGGGTGGTGAGCGGGATGTATTTGTGTTCGTCCAGCTGGTCGACCCAGACGGCGTGACGCTGGCTGAAAGTCCCGCGACCGCTATCCTGACCCGACAGGCGCACGCCGAAGCCTTCGGTCACGAGGCTACCGAAGGCCAGCGCCTCGCCGGTCGCCCAGTCGAACCCTTCGCCGCTGGCGAACATCTCGCGCTTGGCATCGAGTACACGGCCGAGCGTCTTGTGGATCGTGATGCCCTCGGGGACGGTGGTCAGCGTCCGGCCGAGACTGTCGAACAGCTTCTTGTCGATCGCGGTTTCCACGTTGCGACGCGCGGTTTCCGGATCGGCCGGCTTGTTCATGCCGGCCCAGCGACCGCCGAACCAGTCGGCCTCATTGGGCTTGTAGTCCTTGGCGGCGGCGAATTCTTCCTCGAGATGCGCGTTGAATTCCTGGCTCAACTTGTCGCCATAGCCAGGTTCGATCACGCCCTCTTTCTCAAGCCGCTCGGCATAGATCGTGCTCACCTTGGGGTGGTTGCGGATCTGCGAATACATCAGCGGCTGGGTAAAGCTCGGCTCGTCGCCTTCGTTATGGCCGAAACGGCGATAGCACCACATGTCGATCACGATGTCGCGGCCGAAGGTCTGACGGTATTCGATTGCCAGCTTGCAGGCGAAGGTCACCGCTTCGGGATCGTCGCCATTGACGTGGAGGATCGGCGCCTGGACGCCTTTGGCCACATCGGAGGGGTAGGGCGAACTGCGAGCGAACTGCGGGCTGGTGGTGAAGCCGATCTGGTTGTTAATCACGAAGTGCAGGCAGCCGCCGGTATTGTAGCCGCGCACGCCCGAGAAGCCGAGGCATTCCCACACGATGCCCTGTCCGGCAAAGGCGGCATCGCCGTGAAGTAGCACCGGCAGCACCTGCTCGTGCTGCTTCAGATCGTCGCGGATAGCCTGCTGCGCGCGGGTCTTGCCGAGCACGACCGGGTTTACCGCTTCGAGGTGGCTGGGGTTGGGCACGAGGCTCATATGCACATCGATGCCGTCGAAGGTGCGGTCGGTGCTGGTGCCGAGGTGGTATTTCACATCGCCCGAACCACCGACATCGTCGGGGTTGGACGAACCGCCCGAGAATTCGTGGAAGATGACCTTGTAGGGCTTGCCCATCACGTTCGCGAGGACGTTCAGCCGGCCGCGGTGGGCCATGCCGTAGATGATCTCGCGCACGCCGAGTTGGCCGCCGTACTTGATCACGGCTTCGAGCGCGGGAATCATGCTCTCGCCGCCATCGAGGCCGAAACGCTTGGTGCCGACGTATTTCTTGCCGAGGAACTTCTCGTACTGCTCGCCGCGGATCACGGCGGCGAGGATTGCGCGCTTGCCTTCCTCGGTGAACTGGATCGTATCCTCGGGTGTCTCGAACTTGTCCTGCAGGAACCGGCGTTCCTCGGTGTCCGAGATATGCATGTATTCGAGGCCGACCTTGCCGCAATAGGTCTCACGCAGCACGCGGTAGAGCTCGCCCACCGTGACCCATTCGAAGCCGAACACGCCGCCGACATAGACCTCTCGGTCCTCCTGCCCGGCGAATTCGTGCCATTCCAGCGTCAGGTCTTCAGGGATGTCGCGGTGCGACAGGCCAAGCGGATCGAGATCGGCCGCAAGGTGCCCGCGCACGCGGTAAAGGCGGACCAGCAGCATCGCACGGATGCTGTCGTCGGCAGCCTGCGCGATCGCCTTCTGATCGGTCGGTTTGCCGGCCTTTTCGGATGCCTGCGCGACCGCAAGCCGCATCTGCGTGGGATCAAGCGCCGCGGTCAGATCCGCGCCGCTGTCGACCACCTCTGCCAGCCAGCGGGGGTTGCCCCAGCTGGGTCCGGCTTGCGGGCCTTCCTGGTCGCCCATTTCTGGCAGGAAGTTCTGGCTCTCGTTACCCATTGTCAGTCCTTTTGGAGAAGGAGCGTTTGGCGGTTATGCCAGTTCCTTCAGCATCGCATCGAGCGTCGTGCCGAGTTCGCTGGGGGAGGGCGACACGCGGATGCCTGCGGCTTCCATCGCAGCGATCTTGTCGTCCGCACCGCCCTGGCCGCCCGACACGATCGCACCGGCATGGCCCATGCGGCGGCCCGGAGGCGCCGTGCGGCCCGCGATGAAGCCGACCATCGGCTTCTGGCGGCCCTTGGCGGCCTGTTCCTTGATGAATTCGGCCGCTTCTTCTTCCGCGCTGCCGCCGATTTCGCCGATCATGATGATCGACTTGGTAGCGTCGTCGTCGAGGAAAAGATCGAGCACATCGATGAAGTTGGTGCCGTTGACCGGATCGCCGCCGATGCCGACCGCGGTGGTCTGGCCGAGGCCGACCATGGTGGTCTGGTGGACGGCTTCATAGGTCAGCGTGCCCGAGCGCGAGACCACGCCTACGCTGCCCTTCTTGAAGATGTTGCCCGGCATGATGCCGATCTTGCATTCATCCGGCGTCAGAACGCCGGGGCAGTTCGGGCCGATCAGGCGCGACTTGGAACCTTCGAGCGCGGCCTTGACCTTGACCATGTCGAGCACCGGAATCCCTTCGGTGATGCAGACGATCAGTTCCATCTCGGCATCGATCGCTTCGCAGATCGCGTCAGCGGCGAAGGGCGGCGGAACGTAGATGCACGAAGCGGTCGCACCGGTTTCGGCCTTCGCTTCGCGGACCGTATTGAAGTTGGGCAGGCCGATGTGCGTGGTGCCGCCTTTGCCGGGGGTCACACCCGCAACCATCTGCGTCCCGTAATCGAGCGCCTGCTGCGTGTGGAAAGTGCCGGTGTCGCCGGTCATCCCCTGAGTGATGACCTTGGTGTTCTTGTCTACGAGGATGGACATCAATTGCTCTCCATGCGGGTCCCTACGACAAGGCGCAGGCTAGGTTTTTGTTTGGAGCCGGTCGGGGTCATCTGCACAGCCCGGCCTTCTGCGAAGAAGGTTATTTGACCATTCTTGTCCGGTTTCGGGAGCTGGTCGCCCCAAGCGGACTTGAATTGATCGAAGGCCTTCGAATTCTTGATTCTGGCAATCACGACGCAAACACCGTCGCCCTCGAGGGCGCTTAGCATGATGATGGGCGCCCGTTCGGGATTACCGAAAATAATCGGTCCATCACCTATTGCTTTGCCTTTGCTATCCGACATGCTGGCACGCTGCCAGCCCTTGGCAACGAGTGCGTCGGGGGCAAGGGCGCCGCTCTCCGTGACCGCAAAGCAATCGTTGTAGCTCTCGTAAACTTCGCCGAGTTCGGCCACGCGCATTTCCGCGTTGGCCGGGGCAACGACAAGGGCAACGAGTGCTGCACTAGCGGCGACGCGCTTAAGCAAGGCTGCTATCCAACCCCCTGCAAGCCTCAAGCAGTTCCTCGACCGCATCGGTCGAGACCTTGAGGTTGGCCTTTTCCTCGTCCGACAGTTCGATTTCGATCACTTCTTCGGTGCCGCCCGCGCCGATCATGGTCGGGACGCCGACATAGAGCCCGTCGAGGCCGTATTTGCCTTCGACATAGCTGGCACAGGGCAGGATACGCTTGGTGTCGCCGAGATAGGCTTCGGCCATGGCGATGGCGCTGGTCGCGGGCGCGTAATAGGCCGAACCGTTGCCGAGCAGGCCGACGATTTCGCCGCCGCCCTTGCGGGTGCGGTCCACGATCTCGTCGATACGGCTTGCCGACACGCCCTTGATCCTGGCGAAGTCGTTCACCGGAATGCCGTTGATCGTGGTGTAGCTGGTGACGGGTACCATGGTATCGCCGTGGCCGCCGAGGACGAAGGCGTTCACGTCCTTCACTGAAACATCGAATTCCCAGGCGAGGAAGGTCGCGAAGCGCGCGCTGTCGAGCACGCCGGCCATGCCGACGACCTTGTTGTGCGGCAGTCCGGAGAATTCGCGCAGCGCCCAGACCATCGCGTCGAGCGGGTTGGTGATGCAGATCACGAAGGCGTCGGGGCAGTTGTTCTTGATGCCTTCGCCGACCGCCTTCATCACCTTGAGGTTGATGCCGAGCAGGTCGTCGCGGCTCATGCCCGGCTTGCGCGGCACACCGGCGGTGACGATCACCACGTCCGCGCCGGCAATGTCGGCATAATCGTTGGTGCCGGTGATCTTCGCGTCGAAACCCTCGATCGGGCCGCACTGCGAAAGGTCCAGCGCCTTGCCCTGCGGCATGCCCTCGGCGATGTCGAACAGGACGATGTCGCCCATTTCCTTCTTCGCGGCGAGATGGGCGAGGGTGCCGCCGATCATGCCGGAGCCGATAAGCGCGATCTTCTTGCGTGCCATTAGGGATGCGTCCTTCCGAGCGTCGCGGGACCGTAATGCCTGGACCGCTATGGCGCACGTAAGTCCCGCGTGGGTACGCGCGCCCGGTGTTCGGGAGGCGACCTAGGCTTGGGATGAAGGGAATGCAACCGCAAAGACCAACCATCGGCGAACTATCTTTGCAAATAGTTCGCAGTAGCATTAGGCTGTTTGAGGGTTGTCCTTGATGGGTAGACGTCTGGGCAGCCGCACAGGTTCCCCGGCGCCCGGAAAGATACCCGATGCGGGTCTGGATGGAACCGGACTTGCGACCGGAGGAAACGATTAGCCGATCAGGCGATCCTCGACCGGACGGCGCGAAGTTTCGAACCTTGCCGCAGCGCCTGCGTCGAGTTCACGGGCGATGCCCACCCAGTGGCGATAGTCTTCCTCTTGGGCCGCCGAGGCCGCCAGGGTCGCATTGTTCAGGGCGACCGGAACGGCGCGGAGCCCGTATTCGGCAAAATGGCGCAATGCAGCCTTCGTCGTGTCGCTCATGATCTCCCGGGCCTCCCGTCCCGCACTATCGTTTGCGACCGCACCGATTTTTCCTCGGCTCAGAACCCTGGCAAGGGGCGAACGCGCGGCGCAGCGCGCAGACGCAAAACGGACGGTCATTTCGATCATGCTCCCCGTGGTGGCCGCTGGCTGATCCAGCGCTCCGGCTGAGGTACTTTATACTGCGGTCTCGCTAAACATCCGTTCCACAGCATGCTTGCCACGATGTTAAGGTTCTGCCGGTGCTATTACGGAGCGGCGTCGATCTGCGAGGCCGGTTGGAGAGAACCATGCAAGCGTCTTGTCCTTCGGCCATCGCATGGCTAGAGGGCGCGCATTGGTACGGGTCAAGGGAACGCGGTTGGATGCCGCGGCTGCCCCCGCAACTGTAACCGGCGAGGCGCGCTCCGAAGTGCCACTGCCCCGAGTCTTATCGACGGGTGGGAAGGTGGAGCAGGGCCGATGATCCGGGAGCCAGGAGACCTGCCTGTATCAGTCGTTCGGCCACGGGCGGGGTGTACCGATGGCAAGCGGGGACGGAGCCGATCCGGGCTTCCTCCCGTCATGAGCGGCGTTCGTTCGTGATAGGAGGAATTGTGTACAAATACCTGTTTTTGCTTACCGCCTCGGCGGTCCCTGCAACCGTTCATGCGCAGACCGCAAGCGAAGAGGCTCTGGCCGAGATCATCGAGCGTCAGGACGCCGAGGGCGAGCCTGAACCGATCGGCGATGAAGCCTATGCTCCGGCACGCCAGCCCGTCGGCGAATCCGTCATTACCGTGACCGCAAACGGTCTGGGAACGGACCTGCGCAACACAGGCCAGTCCATCACCGTGATCGATCGCGAGGAGATCGAGACGATTCAGGGTGCCGATCCGGCAAATGCGCTGGCGCGTGTGCCGGGCCTGTCCTTCTCGCGCAGCGGGCCTGTCGGCACGGTGACCAGCGTCAATGTCCGCGGCGCGAATGCGGACCAGCTCCTGGTGCTGGTCGACGGAGTGCGCGTTGCCGATCAGGCCAGCCCTTCGGGCGGGTTCGATTTCGGCAATCTCCTGCTCGGGACGGCAGGCAAGATCGACGTCCTGCGCGGCTCGAACAGCACCATCTGGGGCTCGGAGGCCGTCGGCGGCGTGGTCGATGTTTCCACCCGCACCGAACGCGGCATGACCGGCAGCGTCGAATCTGGCGCGCGCGACACGCTGTTTGCCAGCGCTGCCGCCGGGACGGGCAATGACGATGTGTTCTTCGGCCTGACGTCCTCCTGGTACGAGACGGACGGATTCTCCGCCGCCGCATCGGGGACGGAAGCCGACGGTTCGCAGCAATTCGCCATCGGCTCGACCGCCTTCGTCAACCTGACGCCGAGCCTGGAAGCCTTCGCCCACACCAATTTCGCCGAGGGGGAGGTGGAGATCGACGGCTTTTCCTCCACCGATTTCAGCCCTGCCGATAGCGACGATACGCAGAAAACCACGCGCTATTGGGGCGACGTGGGCCTTGCCTATTACGGCAATGACCTGACCCTGCGTGCGGCCTACAGCCTGTCGGACACAGAACGCAGCAATCGCAACGGGGACGGCGCGGAGACCTTCGGCAGCGATGGCCATTCGGAGCGCCTCTCGCTGCGCGGCGAATACCGCCTGCTTGGCGGCCTCTCGCTGGCGTTTGGCGGCGATCACGAATGGACCAGCTTCGTCACCAGTTTCGACAATGCTGCCGAAACCGAAATCAGCGGCGCCTATGCGCAGCTGGGCTGGGTTATGGGTAATCTCGCTGCGCATGCCGGGGCGCGCGTGGACGATCACGAATTGTTCGGTTCGCAGACCAGTTTAGGCGGCGATCTGAGCTATGGTCTCGCAGGCGACTGGCGCGTGCGCGCGAGTGTCGGCGAAGGCTTCAAGGCACCCACGCTCTACCAGCTTCTGTCATTCTACGGAAACGAGGATCTGGAGCCCGAGGAAAGTACCAGCTTCGATCTGGGCGTTGAAAAAGGCCAGCGCGGATCGGGCCTGCATCTTGCGCTCACCGGCTTCCGCCGCGACAGCGACAAGCTGATCGGCTTCGGCTTTACTGCCGACCGGCCGTCGGGCGTCTATCTCAACACTGCGGAGGCACGCGCGCAGGGTATCGAGGCAGAGGCCGGCATCGACCTGGCACCCGGCCTGCGCCTTGCGGGCATCTACTCCTATGTCGAGGCGGAAGACCGCACGACCGGACTGGACCTTGCGCGTCGGCCCGATCACTTCGGGACCATTTACGCCGACTGGGAAAGCCGCTTCGGCCTCGGCCTTGGCGCGGACCTACGTATCGTCGGCCCGAGCTGGGACAATGCTGCGAACACCAACCGGCTGGCCGGATACGAGCTGCTCGATGTGCGCGCATCGTTCGACATCGGCGATAATCTGGAACTGTTCGGAAGGGTCGAGAACGTCTTCGACACCGAATACCAGACAGTTGCCGGTTATGGCACCGCCGGGCGCGGCGTCTTCGGCGGAATACGAGCGAAGATGTGATCCGCCTGCTGCCCGTTCTGGCCCTGCTGCTCGCCGGTTGTACGGGGGCGGGGCCGGGGCGTGGTTCTCCGGACAATCGCCCGACGGTCGTCAGCCTCAACCCCTGCTCCGACGCGATCCTCGCCGAAGTGGCCGAGCCGGGGCAGTTGCTGGCGATTTCGCACTACAGCAAGGACCCGCGGGCAAGTTCGATGTCGGCGGAAGATGCCGCGCGCTTTCCCGCGACCGGGGGCACGGTCGAAGAAGTGCTCGCGCTCGATCCCGACGTGGTCGTGGCGAGCACTTTCATCGCGCCCGCTACTCGCGGCGCGCTGGAGGATCTCGGTCTCCGCGTGGTGACCTTCGGGGGCACTGCGGATGTTGCGTCCAGCATTGAGCAAATTCGCGAACTCGCTGCTTTGGTAGGGAACGACCGGGAGGGGGAAAGGCTGGTAGAGCAGATAGAGCTGGCTCTTTCGGAAGTGGCGGACACCGCAGAGCCTGTCGAAGCCGCGCTGTGGCAGCCCGGGGGAATCGTGCCCGGTGAAGCCTCGCTGGTGAGCGACCTCCTTCGGCGCACGGGTTTCATCAGCTATTCCGAGGCGCGCGGCATGGCACAGGCGGACTACCTCTCGCTCGAACAGGTCGTCGCCGATCCACCGCAAGTGCTGCTAGTCGCCGGGAGCGAGGCGGGTCAGCGGCACCCGGTGCTGGACGAGGTCGATGGCATGGCCCGGGCAGATTTCGACACGCGCCTCATCTATTGCGGCGGGCCCACGATCATCCGCGCTGCCCGGCGGCTGAAGACGATCAGGGACACAGTGTCGTGAGCCGCGCTACATTCGTTTTCGGCCTGCTCCTCGCGCTGGCCCTGCCGCTTTCTCTCCTGGCCGGCCGTGTGTGGCTGGACCCGGCGACCACTCCCAACGCCGCGCTGATCCTCGGCGAACTTCGCCTTCCGCGCGCGGTGCTCGCCATCATCGTCGGCGGCGGACTGGGCGCGGCGGGCGCTGCGATGCAGGGCTATCTCCGCAATCCGCTGGCCGATCCCGGCTTGTTCGGTATCGCACCCGGCGCAGCACTGGGCGCGGTGGTGGCGCTCTGGTTCGGCTATACGGCGAGTGCATGGCTGCTGCCGCTCTTCGCGCTGATCGGCGCGGGCGGGGCCATGGCACTGCTGGCTGCGATTGCCGGGCGCACGGGCGGTATTGCCTTGTTCACGCTCGCGGGCCTGATGGTGGCGAGCCTCGCCGGAGCATTGACCGCGCTCGCCATAAGCATGGCGCCGAATGCCTTCGCCATGAGCGAGATCGTGTTGTGGCTCAACGGTGCCCTGACCGACCGTAGCTGGCGCGAAGTCTGGCTCTCGGGGCCGCTGGTGGCGCTCGGCGTGCTGCTGCTCTGGCGCACCGGCCGCTCGCTCGATGCGCTGACGCTGGGCGAGCCGGTTGCCCGGTCGCTGGGAATAGACACGTCGCGCCTGCTCTGGCTGCTCATTCTCGGCATCGGACTGACTGTCGGAGCCAGCGTAGCGGTAGCCGGGATCATCGGCTTCGTTGGCCTGATCGTCCCGCATCTCGTCCGCCCCCTGACCGACAGGAGACCTTCGCAATTGATCTTGCCAAGCGCGCTTGCCGGTGCATTGCTCGTTCTTGTTGCGGACAGCCTGGTGCGCATCCTGCCGTTAGTGACCGAACTGCGGCTGGGCATCGCACTCAGCTTGCTTGGAGCACCTTTCTTCCTCTGGCTGCTACTGCGCATGAGAAGGGGGCTGGCATGACGCTCCACGCCTCTGCAATCACACTGACCGACAGGTTGAGCGAAATTAGCTGTACGCTGAAACCGGGAGAAATCACCGCGATCTGCGGTCCTAACGGCGCAGGAAAATCCTCTCTGCTACAGGCTCTGGCAGGCTTGCTCCAAATCGATGCGGGGCAGGTTTTCCTCGACGGTCAACCGCTGCCTCAGCTGCCGAATCGTGCCAAGCGCATCGGGTATTTGCCGCAGATCCCGGAGATTGCCTGGGATGTGACGGTGCGAAGTATCGTCGAGCTGGGCCGCATCCCGCATCGCGACACATTGTCCGGCCCGGTCGATGCGGCGCTGGAAGCGCTTGAACTGACAGGATTCGAGCAGCGGCGGGCGCAGGCCCTGTCGGGCGGCGAACAGGCACGGGTATTGCTGGCACGGGTGCTGGCTGGGCAGCCCGACTGGATTTTGGCCGACGAGCCGCTTGCCGCGCTGGACCTGGCGCACCAGTTCCATCTTACCCGGCATCTGGAAGGCATCGCCGCCAGGGGATCAGGGGTTGTCGTGGTCCTGCACGATCTTGCCATTGCGATGAATCATGCGGACCGCGTCCTCGTCCTCCACCGGGGCCAGCTTGTAGAGGATGACGTGCCGGAAAAAGCCCTTTCCGCCGAAGGTATCGAAAAGGTCTGGGGAACGAAAATGCGCTGGCTTGGCGAGCCCGGCGCCCGGGCGCTCGCGCCCTGCTGACGCTGGTGCCTCGTTGAGGGAAGGGCGGGGCAAGCCGAACCGCTCACCCCGCCCAAAACCCGATTAGTCGACCGACGTATCGCCAGTGCTGCCGACATTGGCCGGACCGTCGTCAGACACTTCGCTGTCGGCCGCTTCATCGCCAGGGATAAGGCCGCGTGCTTCAAGCATCGGGGTAATCTCCGGCTGGCGACCGGCGAAGTTCTCGAACATCTCGAAATAGTCCATCGTGCCGCCGCGGCTCAGGACGGTTGCGCGGTAGTGGTCACCATTCGCACGGGTCAGGCCGCCATTTTCGCGGAACCACTTGCGACTGTCGCGATCGAGCATCTCGGTCCACAGATAGCTGTAATAGCCTGCCGAATAGCCGGCCGGTCCGCTGAAGATGTGATTGAAGTAGGTGCTGCGATAGCGCGGGGGAACGAGGTCGATTTCGAGACCCAGTTCTTCCAGCGAATTGCGTTCGAAGGCATCGACCTTTTCAGGTGTGTCTAGCGCAGCGGCTTCTTCCTTGCTGAGCGCGGCCCATTTCATGTCGAGCAGTGCGGCAGCGACGGTTTCGCCGAAATCATAGCCCTGGTTGAACTTCGAGGCGGCTTCGATCCGGTCCACCATCGCCTGCGGAATGGTCTCGCCGGTCTCGTAATGCTTGGCGTAATTCCTCAGCACTTCGGGCCAGGTCGCCCACATTTCATGGACCTGGCTGGGATATTCCACGAAGTCGCGCGCCGTGGCCGTGCCGGACAGGCTTTCGTAACGCTGGTCAGCAAAGAAACCGTGCAGCGCGTGGCCGAATTCATGGAAGGTGGTGTTGACCCAGTCGAAGCTCACCAGCTGCGGCTCGCCTTCGGGTGCCTTCGGGATGTTGAGCACGTTGTAGATCACCGGCTTGGTGCCCCACAGATCGCTCTGGTCGACGAAGTTGCTCATCCATGCGCCGCCACGCTTGGAGGGCCGCTGGAACGGGTCGAAGTAGAACAGGCCGAGTTCGCTGCCATCGCGGTCGAAGACGGTGTAGGTCCACACGTCCGGGTGATAGACGGGCAGGTCGGTACGGCGTTCGAAGGTCAGGCCATAGAGCTTTTCCGCCATGTAGAAGACGCCGTCTTCCAGCACCTTGTCGAGCTGGAAATACTCCATCATCGCGTCTTCATCGAGATCGTAACGCTCTGCCTTGATCTTGTTGGCATAGCGATACCAGTCCCACGGCTTCACCTCGTAATCGCCGCCATCGGCAGCGATCGCGTCGGTAAGAATGGCTGCTTCGCGGCGCTGCGTAGCGGCGAGGGGAGGGACCATCTGCTCCATGAAATCGAGCGCGGTCTTCGGGGTTTCGGCCATGCGATCCCACATGGCGTAGGTCGCCCAGTCGGGTTCCCCGAACAGGGCTGCCTTTTCGGCGCGCAGTTCGGCGATCCGCGCGATCAGCTGGCGGGTATCGATATCGGTCGTGCCGTCGGCGCGGTGGAAGCTCGCCATGAACAGCTTCTCGCGCGCGGCACGGTTTTCCATGCTGGGCAGGAGTGGCTGCTGCGTGGTGTTCTGCAGGGCAATGGCGTATTTGCCGGGGAAGCCCTTCTCGGTTGCCAGATCTGCGGCAGAGCGGATGTCGCTTTCCGACAGGCCTGCAAGATCGCTGCGATTGTCGAAGATTACGGGCTGGTCGGACATGGCGGCCCGTGCGTCCTGGCTGAATTCGGTGGTCAGCGTGGAAAGCTCGGAATTAATTGCCTTGACCCGTTCACGCTGCGCATCGGTCAGCAGCGCACCGGCATGGACCATCCCCTCATAGGTGTTTTCGAGCAGTTTCGCATCTTCGGGCGTCATCGCCATTGCGGCGCGGTTGTCGTAAACCGCCTTCACGCGGGCGAAGAGTTCAGGGTCAAGCGTGATGCTGTCGCCATGCGCAGTGAGCTTGGGGCTGATTTCCGTGTTGATCTCGTCGAGACGGTCGGTGGTGTTCGAACCGGTCAGGGCAAAGAAGACGCGGCTGACGCGGCCCAGCATCCGGCCCGACTTTTCAAGCGCGACGATGGTGTTCGCGAAAGTCGGTTCGGCAGGATTGGCCTTGATGGCCTCGATCTCGGCCTTCTGGATGGCCATCGCCTGTTCGAAGGCGGGGATGTAGTCATCCTCCGACACGGCGCTGAAGTCCGGCGCCAGGAAGGGCAGGTCGCTGTCGGAAGCGAAATAGCCGGTACCTTCGGGCACGGATACCCCGGCATCTACTGCGGCATCGGCGATCGGGTCCATTTCTCCTCCGGGTGCGGTGGTGCAGGCTGAAAGAAGGGCGGCTGCGGCGGTCGTGGCCAGGATATGGGCCTTCATGGTCTCTCCAGTATTTCTTACGGTTGCTCAACGCTAACGTGCGAGTGAGCAGCTTGGTTACATTTGCGACGATTGCAAGAGACTGAACGCCGCTGGCGAACAACCTTCCCCGGTCGAACGTTCAACGAGCATCTACGAAATGCGCGGGCATGATCAATCGAGCGGCCTTCCAAGGCCGCGTTCTGCCTGGTCGCGGGCAGTTTCTGCAGCTTCGTCCAGCGCCTGCCGATTTACGGTCATGACCCGGGGGCGGCCCTGTTCGTCGACGACCAGCCAGAGCGAGCCGAGTTCGAAAAAGGCCCCCTGGTCCTTCTCGACGGTCATCTTCGACAGATCGAGACGCTGGAGCACCGAGAGCATTTCCTCATCGAAAATCTCCTCGAACAGCGTGTCGATCTGCTCTTCGGTCAATTCATGCCGCTCGCCGTCCTCGTCGATATACAGCAGCGGAATACCGACTTGTTCGAGAATGCGGCCCCGGTCGCCGCCGCGAGCCGCGTCGCGCAGGCTGGCTATCGCCGTTTCGAACTGGCTGGGGCTCGCGCCGGTGGCGCAGGATATCGCGCCGCCTTTCACGACATCGTGGGCGCGGTCGAACTCGACATTCGGATCGTCCTGCCCGGACCATACCATCAGCAGGCAATTCTCGCCCGGATCGGGAGTCGCCTGCGCCTCGACCGTCTGCAACAGTTCCTGCCGCTCGGGGTCATCCGATGTCGTACCGCTCGACACAGGAGAGCAGGCGGCGGCAAGCGCGCCTAGCAAAAGCGCCGGAAAGGGTCGTAAGCGGTACGCAGTCATTGTGCCCCGGCGGAGTAAGTGAGGACGGGTTCGTACAGCGAACCCTGGTCCCGCAAATGGCTCTGGTACAGGATATAACTATCGACCAACCACGGGCCAAGGGAGAGGCCCGCGCACGATACTAGAAAAGGCGTCGCTGGCCCGCTGGACAGGTTGAGCCTCGCCAGGGTTATATGGGGCTTGAACTTGCGCCCTTCCGGGGGAAGCCCGCATCCTGTGCAGGCCAGTTCGATCTTTCGCTGGAGCCTGACGAGCGGATCGCTCGGCTCGATTCCGGCCCAGATCGAAGCGGGCCGCCCCTTGCGCTCGAAAAAGCCGCAGCCCGAGATGCGAAGTTCGAATGACTCGAAACGGATGGCTGCGGCTGCTTCGGCGAGATCGTCCGCCATATGCGTCTCGACCTCCCCGACATAGCGCAGGGTCAGGTGCAATTGCCCATCGTCCTGCCACCGGGCGTTGTCTATTCCCGTCATGGTTTCGAGAAGTCCGGCCCGAATTGCGGCTGGCGGCCGGATGCCGAAGAAAAGGCGATAACTCATAAATCTGCTTCACCTCCGGCTCTTGCACCGGAAGCATTCAAGTCAGGTTCGACGAACCGGTTTCTCGAGGATCCTCGTAGGATGCATCCATGAAAATCTGCGCCCGTCGCTCCGAACGGAACTCGAGGCCGCGGGCGTACCTGCCACCGGCATGCGTATAGTTCAACTCTGCGGCAATTCCCTCGTAATCGCCCGCCTTGATGGCGGCGTTCAGCCGGGGGCTTTCATTCTCCGAGACATTGCCGAGGCCGACATTGTACACAAGGTCCAGCAAGGCGTCGAATTCGTGTTGGTACAGGGGCAGGGTGCCCACGAGGATACGCACGCCCCGTTCGGCGGTTCTCAGGTCGCGTTCGAGGAAATCGAGCGCCTGCTCGTCGCTGATGCGGTCGCCCACGCGCAGATTGTCGCCGGGTCTGACCAGATGCCCGACGCCGACGGTCGGATATCCCGCTACATCCCGATAGACGGTGTAGCGGACACCTTCTTCCTCGATCAGGGCTTGTTTGAACCGGTCGCTCGCCTTCAGCAGCGCGGCAGGTTTGCGCACATTGTCGGCAGCGTTAAGCTCCAACTCGATCGGATTGGTCTTTCGTGAACTGGGCTTGTGCGCGGGTGGCCCGGTAAATGCGGCAAGGCTCATGGCGCCTGCCCCCATAAGCAATGACGCGCGCTTGCGTGTCGAAAGCCTGGGCTTGACGCTGAAGACCTGTCCAGCGGCACGGCGGGCACGCTTCAGGTCCTCGCGGTGCCTGCGATGCCTGCGGATTTTGGCAAGAAGACCACGCGGCCCCTTGCGATCATCAGCGCGGGGCTTGGAGGTCCAGTTTTCGTCGTCGAGCGGCCGGTTGAGTTCCGCCATGATCGCCTCCAGACGCTCGCTCTGGATCGAGTCCTTCCGAGGGGGGCGAAGATGGGGAATGTCAGCGGGCACGTCTGTTCCATTATGCTTCTTTTCTGACATGAATGTCGTGCGCCTCGTAAACTGTTATTCGGGCCGTAACGGAAGAATATCCCTTACGGCGGGCCTCCGGTGCTCGAACTGGAATCGTTGCGGGCACCGGGCCGTGTACAGTTATCCAACGGCTGGGATGGGCGTTCGGTCCACGCTTCACCGTCCGTGCACAACGCATGGCAGGCGGACTGCGGGCTTCAGGCGGCAGCCCTGCCTCCGGATGCAGACGTATTCCGGCGGCGGTAAATACCGCCGCCGGAGAGTTTCACAGTTTCACCGTTCTCAGAAAGAGAAGCCCGCGCCGGCGGCCACGCCACCTTTCCCGTGGGTGTCGAGAGTGCCGGAGACTTTGACAACCCCGCGGCCATCGTTGAACGCCCGCGAATAGCCGAAGCCGAAAGCGGTTTCGCCCCGATAATGGCCGATTCCCCCGCCGACCATGGAGCGGTCGGCTTCGATCGCCTGGGGAATGCTCGACATGGCCATCGCAGCCGCAGTTCCCGAGAATGCATCCTCGCGCAGCTCGGCCAGATCGAAGCCGATTTCAGCAACTCGGAGGTCCGTATACTCGATTGCCTCGGCAAAACGCTGGTCGGTATACCCCATCGTTTGCTCCATGACGTTATTCAGCCCCGATTGGAGCTGGCCCAGATTGACCGCATCGGTAGCGGCCATCCCGTTGGCAACGTTGTGCAGCCTGACCGGAGCGCTTGCATCGGCCCCGACAAGGGTGACGTCGTTAGTAACTGTGCCGCCATTGCTCACGGTCGGATCGTCGGGATCCGAATATTGCACGGCTACGACCGTGCTGCCGGACAGGTTGTTGTTGATCGTTTCGATATCCGCTGCGTTTTGCGCCACGTTCTGGTTCGTCTCGAAAAGCTGGCTTCCGTTGACGGCCTCGGTGGAATCCGCGGAAAGCGTCCCTGCCGCCACATTGGTAACCGTTACGGCTCCCCCGCTGGCACCTACGAATGCCGCAGTATAGGTCGGCACATCGCTGGGCGTGGTGCCGTCCGCATCCGAAACGTAAGTGACCGGTACGTTGGCGAGCTGGATCTGGATGTCCGTAATATTCGTCGTATTCGTTTCGACGCGGGTATCGAGGTTTACGATGTCGCCTTCGTTGACGGTAACCCGGTCGTCGATCGAAGCGATGTCGCCCTCGTTCACGGTGACCCGGTCATCGATTGCGGCGATATCTCCTTCGTTTACAGTGACCCGGTCGTCGATTGCAGCGATGTCGCCCTCGTTTACGGTGACCCGATCGTCGATCGCGGCAATATCTCCTTCATTGGTCGTGACACGTCCGTCGAGATCGATAATATCGCCCTCGTTGACGGTTACACGACCATCCAGATCGGCGATATCGCCTTCGTTCACCGTGACCCGCCCGTCGAGATCGGCAATGTCGTTCTCGTTCTGGGTTATCCGTCCGTCGAACTCACCCACGGTCACCTGGATATCGCCAACGTCCGTCTGGAGATCGGCTATCGCCGAAGAATTGTCGGCAATATCGGCTTCGTTTTGCGTTACCCGTCCATCAAGCGCCGAAACTGCCTGATTGGTTTCAAAAAGCTGGGATCCATTGACGGCATCGGGCGAGGTCGCATCCAGGGCGCCCGGTGCGACATTGGTGATCGTGGTGCCACCAGCGCCGCCCAACGTCACACTCGCCTGGGTGGCATCGTTATATTGTCCTGCAACGCCGCGATATCGCCCTCGTTTGCGGTGACCCGTCCGTCTATTGCCGCGATTTCACCCTCGTTCACGGTAACACGACCATCGATAGCGGTAATATCGCCCTCATTGACGGTGACCCGTCCATCGAGTGTGGCGATATCATCGGCATTGGTACCCACTGCCTCGTTGGTGGCGAACAGTTGCGACCCGTTTACCGCATCGCTCGAACCGGCGGAGACAGCGCCCTCTGCGACATTGGTCACCAGCGTACCCGATGCGCCATCGAGCGTGACCGAACCATGGCTTGCGTCATCGTACTGGACCGCATCCGCCGTTGCGGCGGCGATGGATGCATCGACCTGACCGACTGTCGCAGCATCGGTGGCCGCCGTTCCATCGGCTACATTGACGATCTGGCGTTCGGCACCGACAGCACCCACCGAAACGGTGTCGGCCCGATCGGCCACGGACCCCGCTCCCAGGGCCACGCTGTTCGCGGCAGTCACGGAAGCATCGGTGCCGATGGCGACCGCGCCCGTGGCGCCAACCGCCGTGCTGGCATTGTTGCCGAATGCAATGGCATCGACTTCGCCTGCCGAAGCCACCTGTCCGTTGGCCCCGAGACCGGAAACCCGGTTGCCACCAATCTCGATACCGCCTTCCTCGTCGAGCGTGAGATTGTCAGCCGTAATATTGCAGTCGTCCGAAGCGGTAATGACGTTCCCTTCGGTGTCGAGTATCTGCAGGCTGATGGGATCGCCTTCCGCTGCATCCGCCAGGATCGAGCTGAGGTCGATGTCGAGATCGGTAATCGTTGCGAGCGGTGCCAAGATCAGCGTTATGGTCGTGATATCGTTTACCGTCGTCTCAATTTGATTCACGATCGGCTCGTTTACCGCTCCAATTACTTCGGTCACCGCAGATCTGGGCAAGGTGATTCCGGAACAGACATCCACGACCGGCTGTAGTTCTTGGGCTTGCGCCGGAGTGACAGTAGCCGTTCCACCGACCACTACAAGACTCAGGGCCAGTGTACTGACCCCGGTTGCACGAAAAGTGTTATGGATCATCACTAAAAGACCTCCTGCTTAAGCTTATACGTCTATTTGTGACTTATAATTCTCAGCAGTAATCAAAAGGTACTTTGTGGATTTTGTAAATTAGGTTATGATACCTAAATCAAATGTTATATTTAATTAGAGGTATGATCTTATTTACGGACATTTGCCGGTCGAAGTACCGTCAGTTTCGATATTCTCCCGGCGTTCGGATCTGTCTTCGCCCCACGCCTTTGCAATCGGGGAGTGGGTGCCTATTTGTGAAGCAACCGGGAAGGGCATCGATGCCGAATTGGTATCGGTCGTGAACGACCTCCCTTGACCCAGGCGAACAATTCGGGAACACGCTTCCTTCATGGCACTTACCAAAATCTCTGTCCGCGGCGCGCGGGAGCATAATCTCAAGGGCGTCGATATCAACCTGCCGCGCGATGCGCTGATCGTGATCACGGGCCTTTCCGGCTCGGGCAAATCCTCGCTCGCCTTCGATACGATCTATGCCGAAGGTCAGCGGCGCTACGTGGAATCGCTCAGCGCCTATGCGCGCCAGTTCCTCGAGATGATGCAGAAGCCCGATGTCGAGCATATAGACGGGCTCAGCCCCGCTATCTCGATCGAGCAGAAGACCACCAGCCGCAATCCGCGTTCGACCGTGGCGACCGTCACCGAGATCTACGATTACATGCGCTTGCTGTGGGCGAGGGTGGGGGTGCCGTACTCTCCCGCCACCGGACTGCCGATCGAGGCACAGACGGTCTCCAACATGGTCGACCGGGTGATGGCGTTGCCCGAAGGCACGCGGCTCTACCTGCTCGCGCCGGTCGTGCGCAGACGCAAGGGCGAATACCGCAAGGAACTGGCCGAATGGCAGAAGGCCGGCTTTACCCGCGTCCGTATCGACGGCGAAATGTATCCGATCGAGGAAGCGCCCGCGCTCGACAAGAAGTTCAAGCACGACATCGAAGTCGTGGTCGACCGGCTCGCGGTCAAGGAAGGCATCGAGACGCGGCTGGCCGACAGTTTCGAACAGGCGCTCAAGCTCGCTGACGGACTTGCCTATGTGGACTTGGCCGATGGCGTGGTGCCGGGCCGCGAGGGCGAAACAGAAGGTGGCGGCGCGATGAAAGGTGCGGGCATTCCCGCCAACCGCATCGTGTTCTCCGAACGCTTTTCCTGTCCGGTCAGCGGGTTCACCATCGAAGAGATCGAGCCGCGGCTGTTCTCGTTCAACGCGCCGCAGGGGGCCTGCCCGACCTGTGACGGGATCGGCGAAAAGCAGCTGTTCGATCCGCAGCTGGTTGTGCCGAACGAAGCGCTGAGCCTGAAAAAGGGCGCAGTTGTGCCCTGGGCGAAGAGCAACCCGCCATCGCCCTATTACATGCAGGTGCTCGCCAGCCTGGCGAAGGAATACGAGTTCGATCTCACCACGCCGTGGGAGGATTTCGACAGCGAAATCCGCGACATCATCCTCTATGGCACCAAAGGACGCGCGATCCCGCTCACCTTCAAGGACGGTCGCAAGCAGTACACGGTGAAGAAGCCGTTCGAAGGCGTGATCGGCAATCTCAACCGCCGCATGCTGCAGACCGAAAGCGCCTGGATGCGCGAGGAGCTGGCCAAGTTCCAGACCGCGCAGCCATGCGAGACCTGCAATGGCAAGCGCCTCAATGAAAAGGCGCTGGCGGTGAAGATCGGCCAAGGTGTGAACGCCACGGACATCGCCACCCCCACCAAGATGAGCGTCGCCGATGCGAAGGACTGGTTCCTCGCGCTGCCCGATCAGCTGGGCGACACGCAGCAGCAGATCGCACGCGCCATCCTCAAGGAAATCAACGAGCGGCTGGGCTTCCTCGACAATGTCGGGCTCGATTACCTCAATCTCGACCGGACCAGCGGCACGCTGAGCGGCGGGGAAAGCCAGCGCATCCGCCTCGCCAGCCAGATCGGTTCGGGCCTCTCGGGCGTGCTCTATGTGCTCGACGAGCCCAGTATCGGCCTGCACCAGCGCGACAACGACCGGCTGCTGGAAACGCTGAAGCGCCTGCGCGATCTCGGCAATACGGTGATCGTGGTGGAGCATGACGAGGATGCGATCCGCGCTGCCGATTACGTCGTCGATCTGGGGCCCGGCGCTGGCGTCCATGGGGGCGAGGTGGTGGCCGAAGGCACGCTGAAACAGGTGCTCAAGTCGAAGAAGTCGCTCACCGCCGCCTATCTCACCGGCCGCCGTGCGATCGAGGTTCCGGCCAAGCGCCGCAAGGGCAACGGGCACAAGCTCACCGTCCACGGTGCACGGGCGAACAACCTCACCGATGTCACCGCTTCGATCCCGCTCGGCACCTTCACCTGCGTCACCGGGGTTTCGGGCAGCGGCAAGTCGAGCTTCACCATCGACACGCTCTATGCCTCCGCCGCTCGCCAATTGAACGGCGCGCGCGTGGTTGCTGGCGCGCACGACAAGGTCACCGGCCTCGAATATTGCGACAAGGTGATCGAGATCGACCAGTCGCCCATCGGGCGCACGCCGCGTTCCAATCCGGCGACCTATACCGGCGCTTTCACCCAGATACGTGACTGGTTCGCAGGCCTGCCGGAAAGCCAGGCGCGCGGGTACAAGCCCGGGCGCTTCAGCTTCAACGTCAAGGGTGGCCGCTGCGAGGCGTGCCAGGGCGACGGGCTGATCAAGATCGAGATGCACTTTCTGCCCGACGTCTACGTCACCTGCGAGGAATGCCACGGCAAGCGCTACAACCGCGAAACGCTGGAGGTGAAGTTCAAGGGCCTCTCCATCGCCGACGTGCTCGACATGACGATCGAGGATGCGGAGGGCTTCTTCAAGGCCGTCCCCCCGATCCGCGACAAGATGCACATGCTCAACGAGGTCGGGCTGGGTTACGTCAAGGTCGGCCAGCAGGCGACCACGCTGTCAGGCGGCGAGGCGCAGCGGGTGAAGCTGGCGAAGGAGCTGTCCAAGCGCAGCACCGGGCAGACGCTCTACATCCTCGACGAACCGACCACGGGCCTGCATTTCGAGGACGTCCGCAAGCTGCTCGAAGTGCTTCACCGGCTGGTGGACCAGGGCAATTCGGTGGTGGTGATCGAGCACAATCTCGATGTTATCAAGACCGCCGACCACATCCTCGATCTCGGCCCCGGCGGCGGGGTGCGGGGCGGGAAGGTCGTGGCAGAGGGTACGCCCGAGGAGGTGGCCGAAGTGGCGGAGAGCTTTACCGGGCACTACCTCAAACCGATGCTGGAACGCGCCGAAGGGGCCCCCGCGCCCGCGAAGAAGGCGAAGCGCCAGCGCGAGGCGGCGGAGTAGGGCGGTCAGGCCCCACCCCCCGTTCCGGCACGCCCGCCGGCCCGGGGATCAGACCATGCCCAGCTTGTGCGCCATCAGCACGGCCGACACGCGGTCGTGAACGCTCAGCTTTGCGAAGATGCGTTTCAGGTGCGTGGCCACGGTGGGCATGCCGATGCCGAGGATGGTGGCGATGTCGGGGTTGGTCTTGCCGGCGGCCACCCACTTCAGGATTTCGCGCTCCCGCGGCGAGAGGTGGTACACCTCCTTGCCCGCATCCACCCCCAGCTGCTCGAACTTCCAGTGCGCATGCTGGGCCACCGCGTGCATCAGCGACCTGTCGGCCGCGGCAAGATCCTCGTCGCTCACCTGGGCGATGCCGAAAAAGCCGCGCGCGTGGGTCCGGCCGTGGGTGGGCATGCCCAGCCCGTCGGTCACGCCCGAGCTGTAGAATTCGTCGAGATAAACCCGCTGTGTCTCGGTAACATCGACCTTCTCCAGAATGCCGTGGAGCGTATCCACCTCGCCCGTTTCGATCACATAGCTGGGGATCGGATCGACCAGCGAGAAATTCATCTCGAGATACCGCTTTATCCATTCCTCGGGCATGCCGCGTTCGAACATCTGGAACTGGCCGGGTTCCGACAGCGACGGCAGCACATAGCAGACGGCATGGAAACCGTGATCGGCATAGAATCCGCTCACCGTCGTCAATAGCTCCACAGGACACTTCGCCTGGTCGATCTCGCTGAATATCCCGGTCTCGTGCATAGGCTCCCTCGCTGCCAGATGCGCCCGATATGGGGTCATTTTCTTACTCTTCCCCTACCGTCACAGCCCCCTTTCCGGCGCATGGTTCCCGCCGGTACGGGACATTAACGCCGTCGCCGCGCCGCACAGGCGTCATCCAACCGGATGACACCCGATCGGATGACTGTTCACCTAATTGAAAAGACGTAGTTTTCATGGACATATCGAGCTGCGCGGGACACCTGCAAAAAAACTGGGGCCGCGTGAAAATAATCTTGGCCGGGGGGCTCGCAACCATGTCCGTATCCAATTTCATCGTCGTCGATGCCGATTCCGGTCGCGCCAACGGCCTCAGCCGTGCGCTGTCCGCGCTGGGCTATGCCTTTCCCGTCACCCGGCTGGAGGAGGTGGGCGAGGCCTGGCCTGATGAATGCGCCATCTTCGTGGCCGATCACGAAGGGCAGCTTGCCCGCGCGATCGAGTTCATCCGCGAACGCGGCATCTTCTATCCGATCATCCCCTTCAGCCCGTCGCCCACCGCCCAGCGCGTGGTGGAAACGGTCCGCTGCGGCGTGATGACCTATCTCGACTGGCCCTGCGACCAGGCGCAGCTCGAAAGCACGCTCTCCTCCATCGGGGATAGCTGCGATATATTGTTCAAGGAAGGTATCCGGCGCGAACAAGCCTTCGAACTGATCCGCACGCTGACCGAACGCGAAAGCGAAGTGCTCAACCGGCTGGCCAGCGGCGCATCGTCGAAGATGATCTCCAGCGAACTCGGCATCAGCTCGCGCACGGTGGAGGTCCACCGCACCAAGATCCTGTCCAAGCTGAAGGTCCGCAACGCCATCGGCGCGGTGCGGCTGGCGCTGGAACTCAAGCTGCCGGAAGTCCCGCCCGCCTATCATTGAGCGTGGGCGCGCGGCGGCGGGGCAGGCCGCACGAACCCGATTTTAACCCCTCCGGCCTAACGTCGCCGCAATCTCGTCCAGCGATGCGTGGAGGGCATGTGCGATGAAATAGCTGGTATTCCTGGTCGCGGCCGTGATCGGCTTTCTCGTCGCCTTCGGCTTTTCGAACCGTGACGAGATCGGGGCGGAGGTCGACCGGAAGCTGGACGAGGATTTCGTCGCCCAATGCGTCGCCCGCGCGCAATTCCCCGCGCTGGCCCGAATGCAGCGAGTGCCCGCATCACCCGCGAGTGCGTGAGCTGCTGGCGGAAATGGAGCAGGAGCGGCCGATGGATGCGCCCGATCCCTATCTGCTGGGCGAGCCGCGTGAGGTCGAGCTGTGCCAGATGGCGGCCTATGAGGCGGGGGACGAGGACTGGTACCGCTATGGCGAGGGCTATGCCTTCTACGAGCGCGGTGCCGGCGGGTACTGGCGCGTGGTGGAGGAACACGCGCCGCCGCCGGAGGAAGAGGAGGAGTGATCCCGCGCGGCGGGGCGTGAGCGGCGTGGGGCAGGGCGTGTCCCCGCCTGCATGGATTCGACCTGTGGGCGCGGCCATGCTAGATAACGGGCATTGCCGTGCCGACTCCGGGGCTTCTCGGTAACTGGAAGAGGCTGCTCGCCCCGCTTTCGCCTTGTCATTAGAGATCGCACCCATGTCGGACTGGCTTACAATTCTCATTGCAATAATCGTGTGCCTCGCAATCGCGTGGCCCGTTGGCGAATGGCTCGCGCGCCGCTCGCGCTGAGCCTTCGCATGATGGCGGTTCGCCGGCCGCCGCGACCTCCCACCGGCGCGCATTTCCCTTTTCCGACAACAGGTTTACACTGACCCCATCGGGGCCGAGTCCCTATGTCGGACTCCTTCTTCGGGCCAAGGCCCCGGGGAAAGGAGACTGCAAATGCCCAACATGCGCAACGCGGCCCTGGCCGCCTCGCTCGCACTCGCGGCACTGCCGGTGTCTCCGGCGGGGGCGCAGGGTGACGATCTGCTCGCAGCCAACCTCTTCGGCGTGGAAGTCGAAGGCGGCGGCGCGGGCGAACGTGCAACCGGGGACTTCAACGGCATCTACATCCGCGCCAGCGGGGAGCTGTGCTACTATCTCGAGGCCGACGGCATCGGAGGAGATGTCACCGCCGCCCATATCCACAGGGGCAAGCGCGGCTCCACCGGCGCCGAACTGGTGACGCTGGAGATGGCGGAGATGGACGAGGTCTGCGTGGCGGTGGACCCGGGCACGATCGCGGCCATGCTGCGCTCACCCGAGGATCACTACGTCGACATCCACACCGCCGCCCACCCCGAAGGCGCCGTGCGCGGACAGCTGAAGGACAATTAGGGCGGGGGAGCATTGGAGCGATGGTCTTGAACCGCGGCGCGCTGCGGGGTTAGGAAACCCGCGGACTGCAATCAGGGGGAATGCATTCATGGCCACTGCCGCCAAATCCGCCGCCGCGCGCGACTTTACCGTGAAGCCGCTCTTCGCAGAGCCCTACTTCGTCACCAACATCGGCGATGCGATCAGTGCGAAGCAGGTGGAGTTCATCAAGTCGGTCGAGATGATCGAGAACCAGATGAACCACATCTCGAAGGATCTCTACCTCTTCGACCGACCCGAGCTGAGAAGCGTGAAGAAAGCGGTGCACGAGGCGCTGGCGACCTTCGCGCAGGAGGTGATGGGGATCGCGCACCGGCTCGACGTAACGCAGAGCTGGGCGCTGATGAACCCGCCGGGCGTCGGAATGCATGCGCATACGCACTCGAACTCGCTGGTGTCGGGCTCGCTCTATTACGCACCCATGCCCGATCCGCCGGGCAACATGGTGTTCGAACGAACCAATGGATATCGGCAAATCGAGATGGAGGTCGATCCGGCGAAGACCAATATCTACAACACCCAGCGCAATGCCGTGGTGCCCAAGCAGGGTGATCTGGTGTTGTTCTCCAGCTCCATCCTGCACTTCGTGGAAACGAACCAGTCGCAGGAAAACCGGTATTCGATCGCCTTCAACACTTTCCCCCGCGGGAAGATCGGCAACTTCCGCGATGTCAGCGAACTGAAGCTCTAACGACCCTCAAGTAGGGAAACCCTCAGTCGAGCAGCGCCAGTTCGACGGTGCCGTGTCCGCGGGCGATCAGGCCGATGTCTTCGGCGGCGCGGCGGCTGAGATCGATCGTGCGGCCGCGGGTAAAGGGCCCGCGATCATTGATGCGGACGACGACCGTCTTGCCGGTGGAGGGGTTGGTGACCTGGACGCGGCTTCCGAAAGGCAGAGTGCGATGCGCGGCCGTGTAAGCGTGCATATCGAACGGCTCGCCACTGGCGGTTGGCCGGCCGTGAAAACGCTTCCCGTAATAGGAGGCGACACCGCTGCCGAGCGAAGTGGATGCAGGCGCTTCCTCGATCGGAGGGTCGAATGTTTGGAGGTCGACCGCTTCGGTGCCCGGCTCGGGCGCGTCGGGCAACTCGCTATAGGGTGCGAACTGGCCGGAGAATGTGGGCTGGACGAAGGCGGTGCCCTCGTTGCCTTGAGAATGACCGGCGGTGCCGGGCAGCGCCAGGGCTGCAAGAAACACTATGCTGCGAAGCGCGCGTTTGGCCATGATCTGGACCTCCCGTTCGGTTCAGGAGGCTATAGAGAAGCTGGCAGGCGGAGTCGTTAACGGTTCGGGCGGCTGCCCCGATTTGGCCACGTTTCGTCGTGAGTTCGGGAAAGAAGAGGCTTTCCTACTGCATCTTGGGGGTGCCATGCCACGGCACCACAACTGGCCGAATCCCTATTCGGCGCGCGCTCTTTGACAATGTGGTAGATAAACACTGTGGCAGAAAGCAAATGGGGCCGGCATCGCTGCCGACCCCACTCTCACCGATGCGTGGCCGTGTTCCTTCAACCTAAGTTCAAGGGACGCAGACTTGGCATCCGATGTTTTCCCTTCCGATCCATCCGAAGACTTCACTTCCGGTTCTATCACCGGCGCTCGCACCGGCATCCGGATCTACCCTCCACTCGGCCCGGTTCGGCCGCGTCATGATTTTGCAATCACTCGCTTGCCTGGCCCAGCCGCGCTTCAACGGGCGGTTCCGCAGCCTGGCTTTCCGTTGATGGCCGGTACCTCGAACGGTTACATCGCCTTCCGGTCCGAAGACCTTTATACGACGCCACCATCGGCATCCGGCCGGGTAGGCCATGCTCACAACAGAACACCTTCGTACTTCCGTCATCGGCCCGTCTTGCGCCGGAGCAAGCTCCTTTGCATGAGGGTCTCAAGAGGCACGCGGACAGGTTCCGCTGCGTCTTCCCGGTTCCGAATTTCCAATGTCTTTCAAGTCGTTAGACCGCCCAGACCGGAAGCTTTCTTCGCCGTTCCGATAAGTTGAAGCTGCGCCTGCTGCGCCGATTCTTCAAGCTGGCAAGTGCCGACTTATCCACTTTCCCCGCATTTCGCTGTGGAGGAGAGTGGATAAGTTAACGGTTCGTCGCGAATTTCCGGAATGCCAATCAGTATTGCCGCGTAATCTTGCGCTTTCATGTCAAGCTGCAGGGTAATTTTCTACCGATCGCGTTTGGCAAGCAGTCGCAGGCGCAAGGCATTGAGCTTGATGAAGCCTTCCGCGTCCTTCTGGTCATAGGCGCCTGCATCGTCCTCGAAGGTGACATGCGCTTCGGAATAAAGCGAATTTGCAGACTTGCGACCCACCACCATTGCATTGCCCTTGTAGAGCTTCAGCCGAACGGTGCCGCTTACCTTCTCCTGGCTGAGATCGACCGCGGCTTGCAGCATTTCGCGCTCGGGGCTGAACCACAGGCCGTTATACACCAGCTCGGCATAGCGCGGCATGAGTTCGTCCTTGAGATGCGCCGCCCCGCGATCGAGTGTGATCTGCTCGATCCCGCGATGCGCGCGGGCGTAGATTTCGCCCCCCGGCGTTTCATACATGCCGCGGCTCTTCATACCAACGAAGCGATTCTCGACCAGATCGAGCCGACCGATACCATGCTTGCGGCCGAGATCGTTCAGCGCTGCCAGCAGCGTCGCCGGACTCATCTCTTCTCCGTTGAGCGAGACGCCATCGCCCTTCTCGAAGCCAATCTCGATATATTCAGGAGTGTCGGGCGCATCCTCCGGGTGATCGGTGCGCGAATAGACGTAATCCGGCGTTTCCTGCCACGGATCCTCGAGCACCTTGCCCTCGCTCGATGTGTGCAGGAGGTTCGCATCGGTGGAAAAGGGGCTCTCGCCACGTTTATCCTTGGGCACGGCGATCTGGTGCGCCTCGGCCCAGGCGATCAGGGCGGTGCGGCTGTTCAAATCCCATTCGCGCCATGGGGCAATTACTTTGATATCTGGATCGAGCGCATAGGCAGACAGTTCGAAACGCACCTGATCGTTGCCCTTGCCGGTGGCGCCGTGCGCAATGGCATCGGCCCCCGTTTCATGCGCGATCTCGACGAGGCGCTTGGAAATCAGCGGTCGTGCAATCGATGTGCCGAGCAGGTAATCGCCTTCATAGCGTGCGTTGGCGCGCATCATCGGGAAAACGAAATCGCGCACGAACTCCTCGCGCAGATCCTCGATGAAGATGTGTTTGTCGGGAATACCCATGGCGCGCGCCTTCTCGCGCGCAGGCTCAATTTCCTCGCCCTGTCCAAGGTCGGCCGTGAAGGTAACCACCTCCAGCCCGCGCTCCACCTCGAGCCATTTGGCGATGACGGAAGTATCGAGGCCGCCCGAATAGGCAAGGACGACACGCTTTAGATCGGACATGGGCAACACCTTAGTTGAAGTCGCCGCGCCGCTAGCAGGGGGGCGGGCCGGTACGCAATCAAGAAGCGTTTGGAGGTCGGAAACCTTCCGGCACCTGACGCGCTTTGTGCCACAGGGGAAGGAAGGCAGCACGATGGAATTGAACGACCCGGTCCTGATGGAATGGCTGGACTATGACCTGCTCTCGCGGCTGGGCATCGCCGCCATTATCGGCCTACTGCTGGGGCTGGATCGCGAATTGCGAGGCCACGCCGCGGGAATGCGGACCCACGGGTTGATCTGCTTTTCCGCTGCAGCGATGACTGTTTCGGCGCTCGGACTCTTCAACACGCTTGATGCTGTGCGCGCCGACCCGCTGCGTATCTACGAGGCGGCGGGCGCTTTCATCGGTATCATCGGCGCGGGACTGATCGTGTTCAGCAAGGGGCAGGTGCACAACCTCACCACCGCCGCGCATCTGTGGCTGGCGGCGGTTATCGGCATAGCCTGCGGGGCCGCACAATGGCCACTAGTAGCTATAGCGTTTGTGATCGGTGTGATCATGCTGACCCTGCTGCGGCTGGTCGAGCCGAAGGGCAGGGATCGCAAGCTAGGCAAAGAGGATGAGGGCAGGGAGGGCTGACGATTACTCCGCCGCTTCGCTCGGCGCCAGGTGCCAGTCGGGCACATTGCCTTCGTCCGCAGCCCGCAACCTTGCGCTCTCTTCCATGATCCACTCCCGCGTCATAGGGATGGCGCTGCGGTCCTTCACATAGATCAGCTGCCAGTTGACCATGTCGCCATGGCGGAAACTCTGTTCGGCGCCGGCAAGATAGTAGAGCCACATGCGGTAGAAAGTCTCGTCGTACATATCCACGATCTCGTCGCGGTGCATGACGGTGCGGTTGTACCATTCCTCCAGCGTGTGGCTGTAGTGAAAGCGCATCGCTTCGACGTCCATTACCTGCCAGCCATGCTTCTCGCTCTCGCTTACCAGTTCGGACAGGGCGGGGATGTAGCCGCCGGGGAAGATATAGGTGCGGGTCCAGGCGTCGGTGAAGCCGGGCGGGCCTGCACGCCCGCAGCAGTGGCTCATCATCACGCCGTCGGGTTTGAGCAGGCGGTTGGTGTGTTCGTAGAACTGCGGGTAGTGCGGCGTACCGACGTGTTCGAGCAGGCCGACCGAACTGATCCGGTCGAACTGGCCCTGCACGTCGCGATAGTCGGTGAGCGAGAACTTGACCCGGTCAGCCATGCCCGCCTCTTCCGCACGCTCCTTGCAGAAGGCGATCTGATCGGGGGCGAGGGCGACGCCGTGGACCTCCACATCGTAATGTCGTGCAAGGTAAAGCGCGAAGCCGCCCCATCCACAGCCGATGTCGAGAATGCGCTGGCCAGGCTTGATATACATTTTGGCCGCGAGATGAGCCTTCTTGTCGAGCTGCGCCTTTTCGAGCGAAGTGTTTTCAGGATCCTCGCGGTAATAGGCCATGGTGTACTGCCGGTCCTCGTCGAGGAAGAGCTCGTAAAGGCGGCGGGTAAGATTGTAGGTGTGTTCGGCGTTTTTCTTTGCCTTGCCGCGCAGGTTGATGCTGTCGGCCTTGGCGATAAGTCTCTGGGCGTTCCGGCGGAGCACGCCCTTGGGTTTGAGGCGCTGATCGCCGGGGCGGCCCGCTTGCTGGGTGACAAACAGGATGAGGTCGCGGATATCGTGCGGCTCTTCCACGAGCAGCCAGCCCCACATGAACGCCTCGCCCGCGCCCATTTGGGGATAGCGCGCGATATGATTGGCGGCCTTCTTGTTGGTCAGGCGGATATGGATTGGCGGCTCGCCCGCATCGCCGGTTCCGTATTCGTAGGTCTTGCCGTCATGATCGGTAACGATCAGACGACCGTGTTTCACCGCAGACTTGAGAAATTTGTCGAGCAGCCACATTGATTTAAACTGTCCCCTTCACACCGATCATCCCGCGGGACCATGACACGGGATTGTCGCAAGTCAATCGGGTGCTAGGATTGCAGCAATGGCAGAGCCCAAGATCCAGATCACCGCTGTCGATCCCGCAACCTTCATCGAAGGCGTGGAGCCTGAACGGAAGCGCGAGGAAGCCAAAGTCCTGGACGCGATGTTCCGCAGGGTCACGGGCGAACGGCCGAAGATGTGGGGGCCGAGTATCATCGGCTATGGCGAATACCGCACGACCTATGCCAGCGGCCGCGATGTCCACTGGTTGCGCAGCGGCTTCAGTCCGCGCAAAGCCAAACATTCACTCTATCTGATGGGCGGATATTGCGACGAGATCGCCGGAAAACGGCGTGACGAACTGCTGGAGAAAGTAGGTAAGTACAAAACCGGCAAGAGCTGTCTTTACGTCAACAAACTCTCCGATGTGGATATGGATGTGCTCGAGGAGCTGTTGCGCAACGACTGGGAGGCGATGGGGCGCATCTATCCCGAGTAGCGTCAGATTCCCGCATACCATTGATAGCCGCGGTCTTCCCAATAGCCGCCGTTTCCTTCGCCGATTTCTTCGAGGCTAGCGACGGCCTCGATGGCGGTGAGATATTTGGCGTGTTTATAACCCAGTTGCCGCTCGATCCGCATGCGCAGCGGCGCACCGTTGTGGATCGGCAGGGGCTCGCCGTTGAGCTGATGGGCCACGATGGTCTGGGGGTGATAGGCGTCGATCAGGTCGACGCTCTCGTAATAGTCTGCACCATTCAGATTGTCGGCGCAGCGGAAGACGATGAACATGGCTTCCGGCCTGAGTTTGGCTGCATCGAGCAGGACCGAGAGTTGCGGCCCGGTCCACTCGCCGATCGCGCTCCAACCTTCCACGCAATCGTGGCGCGTTACCTGTGTGCGCTGGGGAAGGCGGCGGATATTATCGAGACTGAGGGTCATGGGGTTTTCGACCAGCCCGCGAACTTCGAGCCGCCAGTTGGCGAAGTTTTCGGCTGCTTGCTGCGGGTAATCCCCGTTCTGCGGATCGATGGAGCCATTGCCACGAAAGTATGGCGAGATGGCACTACGCGGATATTCGCGGGCCAGCGCCTTGCGGTCGGTCAGGAATCGGTGGGCGCCTTGATGCCATTTTTCTGCAGTGCCGAGCAGTTTCGACCCGGCGTTCGTTTCAGCCACCTTGTTGCAGCCGGTGACGAAGGCGGCCCCGAGAGCGGCGAGAAATCCCCTACGCCTCATGGCTGCGCCCTCCGGTAATCATGTCGCGTATCTGGCCGAACGGGCCTGCCAGCAGCACCAGCACGACATGGACGATGAAGAACCCCAATGTTGCGAACGCGAAGATGAAATGCAGGCTGCGCGCCGATTGCCTCCCGCCCAGAATTTCGACGAGCCAGCCGAAAGTGGGCTCCATCCCGGGGCTGATGGCAATTCCGGTGAATACCATCATAGGCAGGAAGACGCCCAGAACCAGCCCGTAGGCGAGCTTCTGGAGGAAGTTGTACTTGCCTGGGCCGTGGTCGAAATCGAGCCTGAGATGGGCTTTGATGTCTGCGGCTATCGCAGCGGGCTTCCACTCCTTGCCGGAAGTGGCAATGTCACGTTTGAAATGCCGGTTCAGCAGCATGGCCATCCACATGAAGAGCAAGCCGAGCGCAAAGGGCCAGGCCATGAGGATATGCCAGTCGCGAGCCACGGCTAAACTGTAGTATCCGGGGATGGTCATCCAGTCGGGAAAGCGCGGCACGATGAGCCAGGCCTGCTCGGGTGCGAAGCCCCAGGCACCCCAGTAAAGGCGAGGATGCGCGTTGGAAATCGTCAGTCCCGACATGAACAGCACGACGACGCAAACGAGATTGATCCAGTGCCAAAGCCGGGTCGAGAGCCTGTGGCGCTTCATGCCTCTGCGACTTCCCGTGCAAGGTAGATGACATCGCGGCGCTGACGCAGCAGATGCTGTCCGCTATCGACGAAGAGGGTCTGGCCACTCGCTAGATGCCCTTCTGCAAGGAACAATGCGGCTTCAGCTACTTCTTTGGCGGAAGTCCGCCGTCCGAGCAGGTTCATCCTGTGCGAGATTTCTGCTTCTTCGTCGCTCTGGTCATGGCTGGCGAGAATTGCTCCAGGGGCAAGGCCGTATACGCGGTCGTCCGGTCCGGCCGCGCCCATGGAAAGCATGGCAATAGTGGAATCGAGCGCGTATTTGCTCATGGTATAGCTGAAGAAGTCCGGGTTCGGATTGGTGAGTTTCTGGTCGGTTATCTGGATGACCCTGCGCCCTGCACTGGACTTTGCATGTGCCAGATAGGCCTGAGCCATGCTTGCCGGACTGCGGGCATTGACCTGCATAGCGCGTTCGTTCGTTTCGAGATCGAGCGCAGTCACATCATCGGGATCGAATATGGATGCGCAATTCACCAGAGCGCGCCAATCCGGGAGTTTGGCTGCGAGGTTGCGGACCATGGCGATCCCCGCACCGGTATCGGATAAATCGGCTTCGATGGTCTCTGCGCTGGGAAGCTCGCCGGCGAGTGTCTCGGCGGCGTGTCCGGAGGAATTATAATGGATGACGACGTGCCATCCTGATTCGCCGAAGATGCGGGAGATGGCCCCGCCGATGCGTTTGGCTCCGCCCGTTACGAGCACCGAAGGTCTTTCCTGCCTCATGCAAGGGAGACCATAACACTGCATTTGCCGAAGGAAAGCTGCAGGAATGCAAACGGCGCCGCCACCGCTGGGTGACGACGCCGGGAATAGCGAGTTTCGGATCCGGGTCTTACCGGCAGCGGAGGCTTCCGCGGTCGATCTCGCGGCCGACAACTGCACCAACGGCGCCGCCAAGGATCGCTCCGAGCGTGCGGTCGCCGCGACCGGCAAGTTCATGGCCGGCAAGCGCACCTACGCCAGCACCGATTACGAGGCCGGTGGTGCCATTGTCGCGCTTGCAGTAGTAACGACCGTCGCGGCCCCGCCACATGTAGCTATTGCGGGAGATGCGGCGAGGCTGCACGTAATAGCCGCGGTCGTCATAGATGCGATGATGGTAGGCCCGGTCCTTGGCGCGCTTGCCATGGGCAGGGGCCCAGGGAGGCGGATCGGCCGCCGCCGGTGTTGCGGTACCTACTCCGGTCAAAGCCAGAGCAGCAGCGCCGAATGCGATTGTGAATTTTTTCATTATATGTCCCCTTTATCAGGTCTCTGGCGACTAGATTGCGCAGCGGAATACAACCGCGGATGAACGGATGCGATTAGCTCGAAATTAGCGATAAACTGTGTGGGACAATCGGATGAGCCGAGCAGCTCAGCGCAATTTCGCCTCGAGCTTGGCTTGCCATTGCGGCCCGAGTCGCCGGATCGAAAGCAGATCGCGCACTTCGGATGGCGTGAAATCGCGCTTCGGATCAAAAAGCAGGCCGAAAGCTTTATCCACGCTCCACCGGGTCTGGAATCGCTCGACCAGTTCGATGCGGTCGCCTGCCGTCGCTTCTCCTTCTTCGATCACGCGGAAATACCAGCCGCAGCGCCGATTGGCGATAATCCGGCGAACCATGTCTTTGCGACGGAAATGCCTTTCGAGTGTGCTGCAGGGCTGACGACCCATGCTGAGTTCGAGAAGAGCGGTACCGAGACGATAGCGATCACCAATATAGACCTGAGACTCGGTAAGCCCTTCTGCATAGAGGTTTTCACCGAAAGCCCCGGGTAAGGCCAGGCGGTCGACATCGGGAATTTCACGGCGCCAAGAGGGATAGTGGTCGGCGGCATAGACATGGACCGCCATATGCTCGCCGCCGTGATGTTTTCGATCCGACTGGGTGTCGCCTTCAAGGCCCATCCGGTCGATTCTGACCGGGCCGTCCACGATGTGCTTGTCGATCGAACTGATCTTGCCATCGGCCAAAGGAGCTGGCTGGCCTACGCATAATGCATGGACGATCGCGCCTTCGCTCACGGCCGCGCCACCGTCAGAGCGATCCAGTTGCGCATTGTTCCATCGGCTCCTTTACCACGATAGATTTCGGTTTCGAGTAATTCGAAACCGGCGCCGCGATAGGTGCTTTCGATCCACTCGGGATCGGGGAAGTTATGCAGCCGTCCCAACAAGCAGCGGCCCTCGCTATCGCCCAGTTTGTAATTGGCAAAATGCAGACCGCCAGGCTTCAAAGCACAATAGATCGCACCGAGCACTTCGGGTAGATCGCGACGGGCAACATGCAACAGACAAGCGTGCGCCCAGACTGCATCATACTCTTCCTTAGAGCGTTTTCCACAGCGGCTGAATCGACAGGGATTCCCTTGGCGCGGGAGTTCTGATTCAGAATCCGGGCTGGTGGAGGAGGCCAGCACGGATGGCCAAAGCACTATCGCAGGATTTGCGTGATCGGGTCGTCGCGGCGATTGACGGCGGCCTGAGCCGCCGCGGTGCTGCGGCGCGGTTCGGAGTGAGTGTGTCGAGCGCGATCCGCTGGCACCAACTGGCGCGGGAGCATGGTCGCGCGGTTGCCAGGAAGCCTGGCGGTGACCAGCGTTCGTCGAAGACGGATGTTCATGCCGAGCAGATCATGGCGATGCTGGAGGAGCAAGGCGACATTACGCTTGCCGAGCTCCAGTCCGGTCTTGCCGGACGCGGGATCAGCGTCGGGATCGGCACCTTATGGCGGTTCTTCGCCCGCCACGGCATCACGCGCAAAAAAAGACCGGCCACGCGATCGAGCAGGACCGTCCTGACGTCCTGAGGCAGCGTCGGCACTGGTTCGACGGCCAGCTCGATCTGGAGCCGGAGCGCCTCGTGTTCATCGACGAGACGTGGACCGCGACCAACATGACCCGCAGCCACGGCCGATGTGCCAGAGGCGAGCGCCTGCGGATGGGCTTCCCGCACGGCCATCGCAAAACCACCACACTGGTGGCGGGACTTCGCATGACCGGCATGGTCGCACCGATGGTGCTCGATGGTCCTATCAACGGCGACTGGTTCGAAGCCTATGTCGCCCAGGTGCTCGTGCCCGAACTACGGCCCGGCGACATCGTCATCATGGACAATCTGTCGAGCCACAAGCGGGCTGCCGTGCGCGAGCGGATCGAGGCGGCGGGAGCAACCCTGCGCTTCCTGCCGCCCTACAGTCCCGACTTCAATCCGATCGAAAAGGCGTTCTCACGTCTCAAGGCCATGCTCCGCAAAGCAGGCGAGCGAACTGTCAGCGGCCTTTGGGACCTGATCGGCAGGCTCGTCGACATCTTCCAACCAGGCGAATGCGCCAACTACTTCAGCTCGTGCGGCTATGAACCAGAATGATCGGAAAACGCTCTAGCCTGCAGTTCGTCGAAGCGCATGGCCCGTGCACCTACACCAAAGCGCTCATTTGCCTTGCGCACCATGGCCGGGACTGCATCGGTTGCATCGAGAGCGAAGCCACGTTCGATAATTCGCGCTGAATCGCGTCCACCGCCGCATCCGAGTTCCAGGATGGGGACACCGGGTTCCAGGCGGTCGAGAAATGTGTCCAGATGGCGGCTAGGGGCTTGGCCGAAGCTCAATGTATAGCGCGGCGCGTTCGCCTCATAGTAGGCGATCGTCGCCGCGTCGGCGCTCACGCGGGAGCGACCTCTATTGCCTCAGCGGCTTCACGATCACGCTGTGCCCGGCTTTTCTTTTCGGCAGAGGTTTTGAGTTGGCCGCACGCAGCATCGATGTCCCGACCACGCGGAGTTCGCACAGGGGCGGAAATACCGCCTTCAAACACTATATCGGAAAAGCGCTTCACCCGTTCGGGCGTCGAGCATTCATAGCCTGCGCCGGGCCACGGGTTGAAGGGGATCAGGTTGACCTTGGCGGGCAGCTTGTACTGCTTGATGAGCCGGACGAGTTCGCGGGCATGCTCGTCGCTATCGTTCTTGTCCCTCAGCATGACGTATTCGAAGGTAATGCGCCGGGCATTGCTTGCACCCGGATAGGCCGCGCAGGCTGCCAGCAATTCTTCGATGCCGTATTTCTTGTTCAGCGGAACGATTTCGTCGCGGATTTCCTTCGTCACCGCGTGTAGTGAGACCGCAAGATTCACGCCGATTTCCTCGCCGCAGCGATCCATCATGGGGACGACGCCGCTGGTCGAGAGCGTAATGCGGCGCTTGGACAGGGCAAGACCGTCACCGTCCATAACCAGCTTCAACGCGCTCTTCACATTGTCGAAATTGTAAAGCGGTTCGCCCATGCCCATCATCACGATATTGGTGAGTAAACGACCATCGGACGTATATTCGGCGCTGTCTTCCACATCGTCGAGACCGGCCATGGATCCCTTGGGCCATTCACCCAAGGCATCGCGTGCCAGCATGACCTGACCGACTATTTCTCCCGGTGTCAGGTTGCGGACAAGTTTCATCGTGCCCGTGTGGCAGAAGCGGCAATTCAGCGTGCAACCTACCTGGCTCGATACGCACAGCGTCCCGCGATCCGCATCAGGAATGAAGACCATTTCGAACTCGTGCCCGTCGGCTGTCTTCAACAACCATTTGCGGGTTCCGTCGGTCGAATGCTGCGCTTCGACGACTTCGGGCCGACCGATCACGAAGCGCTCCGCCAACCACGGGCGCATGGTCTTGGCGATATCGGTCATCGCTTCGAATTCCGTCACGCCGCGATGATATAGCCAGTGGAACACCTGCTTCGCACGCAACTTGGCCTGTCTGGCTTCCAGTCCCGCGTTTGCGAAAAGTTCGCGTATACGGTCTTTCGGCAAGCCGATGAGATCCACGCGGCCGTCATCGCGCGGCGTTATATCACGCGCGACGGGAACCGGGTCGATTTGCCCGGGAATGCTCATCAAAATCGTATCTGCCATGGGAGCCCCGCATATAGGTAAATTCGGAATGAATTGAAAGCCTGAGCGAAGGGACGGAACAATTCCGGACATGTCACTGGGTTCCGCCGTTAGTGGATTTTGCAATTCCATTCGTCGACATTTTTTGCACCGCACAATTCGTCGCTGGAAAATGTCGTTTCATCGCGGATTATGTGGCTAAAAAACCACGCTTTCTTGTTGTGCAGCGTTCATGAAACTGATCCCGCTTTCGCTCCGTTCTGAAGGTCCACGCGGTCGGATATGAAGATCGCGGACAACAAAACGGAGTTCGAAAAAATGAAAACCACCTCAGCCCTTCTCGTAGCAGGTTCGATGCTTGCCGTTGCCACTCCTGCGATGGCGCAGGATAGCGAGAACTTCGATGGCTTCCGCGTAGAAGCCCTTGCCGGTTACGATGTCAGCCAGGCAGGTAGCAGCCAGGATATCGAGGGCGAAAACGACGAATCGATCGAAGGCGTCAGTTATGGCGTTGGCCTGGGCTATGATTACGACGCCGGCGGCGTCGTGCTTGGTCTCGAAGGCGAATACGCCGGTTCGACCGCAGAAGTAGAATATGACGATGGTGATGTAGAGACGTTCGGCATTGGCAACGTCTCCGCAGGTCGCGACCTCTACGCTGGCGCTCGCATCGGCGTAAAGGCGAATGACGACCTTTTGGTCTATGCCAAGGGCGGTTACACCAACGCGACCTATGATATCCGATCGGCAAGCGGTAATACCGAGTATCGCGCCGATATCGATACCGATGGATATCGAGTAGGCGCAGGCGTTGAATATGCTCTGAGCGGTAACACCTTCGCCAAGGTCGAATACCGTTACTCGAACTATTCGGATGCTGAAATCGATTACGAAGGCGATGCGCCGGATGTCGATCTCGGGGAAATCGACCTTGATCGCCACCAGGTGATGGCTGGGTTCGGTATGCGTTTCTAAGCGCTATTCGCATCCACGCAAACAGAGGCCGGGAGCATCGCTGCTCCCGGCCTTTCTATATCAGCGACGCATGCAGGCGAGCGCTGCGGCATCGATGGCTGATGCGGCTCCTGCCAGCGGGTATCTGTCCGAAAAATGGCGACCACGTGCATCTGTCGCATATATTGTCATGGTTTGGGCGTTCCTGATGGCAGCCACAATTGCTCTGTCCATCGAGGTATCTTTCGCCCAGGCATCTGCCTTGCCCGGAATCAGCACGAAACTGGCTTGGCCGATCCGTAGAGTAACGCGCTGATTTTCACCTAGCGCCCGTGACAGGCGGAAGTGCGCCTGTCCGCGGATCCGCCTTGCAGGCCAGGTGCCGATAGTCGCATAAGGCTGGAAATCGCGTTGCCGCTGGCTCGTTTCGGCTTCTGCAATGGCATAGCACCGGGGCACCGATGCATCGCGAAATGCCGCCCAGGTAGAAAAGACGCCCAGGCTGTCCTTAGCGAACAGCGGACCCGCCACAATCGCGGCGAGGGCTAAACCGATGGCCGCATACCTACGCATATTCGATCGCAAGCACTTCCCATTCCTTGTCGCCTGATGGCAGGTGGACAGTGCGAAGGTCGCCTACACGGGCACCTTTGAGTGCGCGAGCAAGCGGGCTGGACCAGCCGATGCGCCCCCGGCTTGCATCCTGCTCGTCATCGCCGACCAGTGTCAGTTCCCGGCGGATATCGTCCTCGTCGGCGACGATTACCGTCGCGCCGAAGAACACTTGGTCCTTGTCCGGTTGGTCTTGCGGTGCGAGCACTCGCGCGGCTTTCATCCGCCGCGCCAGATGGCCAAGCTCGCGGTCGATCTCACGCATGCGCTTGCGACCGTAGAGATAGTCGCCATTCTCGCTTCGATCACCGTTACCTGCGGCCCAGCTGACTATCTCTACGATCTCAGGTCGTTCGGTGCCGAGCAGGTGATTGTAGCGCGCTTTCAGCGCGGCATAGCCTGCAGGCGTGATCGGATTGGTCTTGCCCTCCATGACGGGCAAGTTCCTAGCGCATGTCAGCTCGGAAGGTAATGCCGGATATCCTTTTGGGCAGCCGACGATTTGTCCGGATTCATATTGGCATAGGAAACTGCGTTTCCGATAACGCGCATCACATAATAGCGCGTCTCGAAATTGGACGGAATCTGCTCGATCCAGGTCACCCAGTCGACCACGCCAGTGCGCGGATCGCCATTCAGACGCAACCATTCATTCACCCGGCCCGGGCCAGCATTATAAGCGGCAATCGCAAGCGGATAGGCACCGTTGTACCGATCCATCAGTCGGGCGAAATGCGCGTCGCCGAGGCGGATATTGTAGCTTGGGTTTTCGGTAAGATTCGCGGACATGTACTGCATGCCGATCTTGCCCGCTTCTTCGCGAGCAGTACCCGGCATCAACTGCATCATCCCGCGAGCACCGGCATGGCTGACTCGCGTACGATCGAATTCGCTTTCCTGGCGAGCGATGGCGTGGACCATTGTCCAGTTCGCGCCCGCATGGGTCGAGACGGTCGGGAAACCGAGGCGCTCGAAGCCGATTACGCCGGTTTCTCCAGCTACCATTCCTGCAACCACCGCCATTTCATTGAGGCCGGTCTCCCGCGCCAGCTCTGCGACAAGAGCCATTTCGGTGGGCGTATCGGCATTCTCGGCAATGGCTTCGAAGAAAGCGCGCTCGGTGCGCCAGTCGCGCCGGTTGCGCGCAATATCGCGCAGTGCAAGCGTCAGTGGCTCGGCCTGGAAGGCCAGGCGGGCATCCGCATCGATTCCAGTCGTCAGAACCGGCTCGAAAGCGGGCAGGGGTCTGCCCAGTTCGCTGAGGGCGAGTTGGCCATAATAATAGTCGGGATAATCTGCCGCCATGGTCCAATATCTCTGGGCTTCGGCACGATCGCCAGCGCGCGCTGCAGCGCGGCCTGCCCAGTAAAATCCCTTGGAGCGGGTAAGGGGGGTCTTCGCCCCGGTCCCGTAGCGATAGAACAGTGGCGCGGCGCGCGCGCCGTCCCCAAGCGACCAAAGCGCCTTCGTGCCGCCCAGCCACATGAGGTCGGTGTATTTGTCTCTAAGTGTAAATGAACCCTCCGAAACATCCGTTCCGGGTGCGAAGAGATCGTCCACCTTCGACGCGATGTTTACCGCGCTCCGAGCATCGGCGCCCTGGGCCACGCGGAGTGCTTCACTCACGAAATCTGCTGCTTCGAAAGCTGGCGAGGAGAAGTCGGCCCGAGTCGAAAGAAGATTGATCGCCGAAGGCAGCTGGCCATTGCTACGATAGAATCTGGCGAGATTGTAAACATAGCCGCTGTCGTTGAGCGCACCGTCGGGCACTGGCAGCCCGGCCTGGCTTGGCGTGCTGCCCTGAAGAAGGGCCAGCCTGGCCTGCGCCATCGATCGGTATGTCGGCGAAACCCGCACGATCTGGCGCGTGGCGGCTTCTAGATTACCTTGCCACAGCAGAGCATCCATTCGCGCATCGTGGTCTTCGGGCAAAAGATTCTGCGAGAACAGGCCCTGCATATATGCCTCGGCAGGACCGCTCATGGTTCCCCCACGCCATGCTTCGCGCGCCAGCTCGGTGGCTTCGGGACGGTTCATTGCCGCCAGTGCAAGCGCATAGCGGGCCTTGGCACTGTTGGTGATCGGCGGATGCGCGTCGAAGAACTGGACCAGAGCTTGCGGGGTTACCGCATCACGATCCAGCGCAGTTTCCGCGCGACGCTGCAAGAGATCCTGTTTCGGGAAATTGGGATAGTCAGTAATGAAGCCGGCATACTGTGCGAAGCCGAGATTGTCGGTCTTGGTTAGATATTCCCACTGGCCGATCGCTTGCGAAATCCGCGTCGGCTGCTGGGCGACCAGCGAATTACCCTGATCCGGCCAGCTGGTCGGCGTTTGCGCATGCGCGGCGACGGGCATGGCAAGCGCGGTGCCAGCCATAAGTGCGAGTGACAAATAAGTTTTCCGGTCCATGCTGGACATACTGCCCGGCCCCTCCTTATCAGGTGGTGAATGAATTGTGTCGGCGGGTGCCTAAATTGCTCGCATTTCATACCTCTAACGTAGGACGGACGTAAATGTTCTCAGGCTCGATTCCGGCTCTGGCGACTCCATTTCGCGACGGATCGTTCGACGAGGCCGCTTTCCGCAAGCTCGTCGATTGGCAAATAGAAAACGGCAGCAAGGCTTTGGTGCCCTGCGGTACGACCGGTGAGGCTTCTACACTATCGAATGCGGAGCATCATCGCGTCATTGAAGTCTGCATCGAACAGGCAGCCGGGCGCGTACCGGTTATTGCTGGTTGTGGAAGCAATGACACACGCAATGCCCTGCTGCACATGCAGTTTTCGAAAAAGGCCGGGGCAGCTGCTGGGTTGTGCGTTGCACCTTACTACAACCGCCCCAGTCAGGCCGGCTTGATTGCGCATTTCAGCTTTCTGGCAGAAAACAGCGATCTGCCTATCGTGCTCTACAATGTTCCCAGCAGGACTGTGACGGATATCGAGGACGAAACCGTAGTCGAACTGGTGCGGAAATATCCCACTCGGATCGTGGCCATCAAGGACGCTAGCGGCGACCTTTCGCGCGTTGCGGATCATCGCATGGGACTCGATCATGAATTTTGCCAATTGTCGGGCAATGATGAACTGTGGTTGCCGCACTCGGCTGCGGGTGGCTCCGGGTGCATTTCGGTTACCGCAAACGTTGCGCCTGCGCTATGCGCCGAATTCCATGAGGCCATTGCCGCCAACGAACTGGTCAAGGCCCGCGAATTGAACGACAGGCTGTTCCCGCTCCACTACGCCATGTTCTCCGACGCCAGCCCGGCGCCGGTCAAATACGCGCTGAGCCGGGTGCACGACTGGTTTTCGTGCGACGTACGTCTGCCGCTGTGCAATGCCAGTGAGGCGAGCCGCAAGGCGGTGGACGAAGCCCTGGAGCATGCTGGCTTGGTTTGACTTGGCATAACGGCTTCGGCACCCTAGATGCGCGCACCCTATGGCACGTCCCAAGCCCGCCACTTTCGATAAGCAGAAAACCGTCGCCGACAATCGGCGTGTGCGGTTCGACTACCATGTCGAAGACGTTTTCGAGGCAGGACTGGCGCTGCAGGGAACCGAGGTGAAGGCGTTGAGGGCTGGCGAGGCGTCGATCAAAGAAAGCTACGCCGAAGTTCGTGATGGCCAGGTGTGGCTCGTCAACGCCAACATTCCGGAGTATTCTCATGGCAATCGGCTCAACCATGAGCCACGTCGTCCGCGCAAGCTCTTGCTCCATGAACGAGAAATCGAGAAGCTGTTCGGTGCTGTCGAGCGCAAGGGGATGACGCTTGTTCCCTTGTCGATCTATTTCAACTCGACGGGCAGGGCAAAGGTGGAACTTGCACTGGCCAAGGGCAAACAGGCCCATGACAAGCGGCAGACTATCAAGGACCGCGACTGGAAGCGCGACAAGGCGCGGTTAATGCGCGAAAAAGGATAAATAGCTCGCTCCCCTTCCGTATCGGGTTTGTGCTAACCACATCGATGATCATGCCTGTTTTGTCGCCCCACTTGCACGACCTGCCTATGCGCCCCGCCGCGATCGAGCGTTCTGCGGGGCTGTGTCGGTGAAGGGGTTCAGGTCAAAGACTTTCCTCGCGGACGTATTCCGCAAGTATATGCCGACACGCGAAGAAATGGCGGAAAACCGCTTTCTCAAGCCGATCGCCCACCGGTTCCTTTCTCCCGAGTTATGGCGTTTTACCCGCCGCAGCGTTCCGCGGGGGGTTGCATTGGGGCTGTTCGCAGCTTTCATCGTGCCGATCGGGCAGATTTTCCTCGCCGCTTTCATGGCCTTGCCTGCGCGGGCGAATGTTCCGCTTGCTGCGCTCGTGACTTTTGTCACCAATCCCTTCACCCTGCCGTTCTGGCTGTTTTTCGCGAACAGGACCGGGCATGTCGTTCTGAATCTCGATGCGGCAGTGGGGGCAGGCGCGGGGCGGCTGGCTGAAGATACCGGAGCATTGGCCGGGTGGCTGGAAGTCGGTGGAGTTACCGCATTCGGCTTTCTCGTGCTCGCTTTGGTGAGCGCGGCTGTCGGTTACCTTGCTGCAGGTTTCGTCTGGCGCTTTCTTGTCGCCCGGAGGAGGGAGAAGAGGCTGGAACGTATGGAAGCGCGGCTCGACGAACGTCTGGGTGAGGAAAGCGAATGAGGCTGGACGGAGATCGCGATCTCGAGGGATTACCACCGCTTCCGCTTATTCTCGGCATCGTCCTCGCGTTTGCTTTATCTGTTGCTCTCGTCTGGTTGGCAGCGGGAACGGTTGTCGTCGCCGGCGCATATGGCGGTACTCTGCTTGTCGTCGTGCTTACCTTGCTGCTGGCTCCACGTTTCAAGCCCGAAATGCCAGCAGATGGTTTTGCAAATCCAGATTGGAGTGTGACGGCCGCAGCTATTCAGAATCGGCGTCACGGTGTCGCCGTGATCGACCGTGCAAATCGGCTGACCTGTGCGAACTCAACATATGAAAAATGGTTCGGCGCCGATCTTGCGCCGCACGAGATCCAGTTCAGCGATGCAGATTCCGGCAAGTTATCCGAGGCGGCGAGGAAAGCCTGGCGGGAAGGCCATGCCGAATGCGCCGACCTGACCATAGCGTCAGGCAAGAACGCCTACAGGCTGACGATAGAGCGTGTGGGGAGGGGGGAGGATTACCTGGTCTGGCGCTTCGGAGAGATCGTAAAGCAACGAAGCTATGATGGTATCGCCGAACGCATTTCCGGGCCGTTCGGGTCGATTATATCCCGTTCCGGGATCGAATTGGCGCTCGTTGCGTCCGATGGAATCGTCCAGGTTGCTACACCTGGCCTGGCCGAAAGGGCGATTGGTGCAAAGGATGTGACGCTAAGCGGGCAGGAATTCGTGCAGTTGCTCCGATCCGACGACCGCGATCGTATCTTCTTTGCCCGGGAAGGACAGCAGGGTTCACCCCAAACGCTGGTCCATGTTCCTCTCGATCCGCCGGCAGGGCTGGATGAGGAGGAGGCGCCGGCGCTTATGGTGCTGGTGGATAGCACAGTCGGGATCGGTGGCGGCTGGCAAGGCAGCGGCAAGGCCGCGATCCCGCAACTGGAGGCGCTGCTCTCGGCTTTGCCCCTAGGGCTGGCGCTTACGGATCGCGACGGTCGATTTCTCTTTGCCAACAAGGCATTTCTTCGTGCCGTGGAGCGGGAAGAGAACGGACTACCGCAATTTCCTTCGGATCTCGTGGTTCGCGAGGACAAGGCTGCAATAGCCGATACGGTACGTAGATTCGCCAAGGGCGCTACCTCGAGCGGTGACATGGCCGTGCGACTGGCCAACGACAAGGAAGAGCCGGTCTCGATCGGTCTTGCCGGTGTACGAGGACTGGGCGACGCGGCCGTATTGCTTTCGATAAGCGATTCCAGTGAAGAAAAAAGGCTGCGCCGCCAGGTAGCACAGGCCACGAAGATGCAGGCAGTTGGCCAGCTTGCCGGGGGCGTCGCGCACGATTTCAACAACGTATTGACGGCGATCATCGGCTATTGCGATCTCATGCTGCTCCGTCACACGCCGGGCGATAGCGATTACGACGATATCCAGCAGATCAAGGCGAATTCCAATCGTGCGGCATCGCTTACCCGCCAATTGCTTGCCTTCAGCCGCCAACAGACCTTGCGGCCGGTAGTCCTGCAGATGCCGGATGTCGTCAGCGAGGTCAGCCAGCTCCTGAAACGCCTCATGGGCGATAAAGTCGAATTTTCGGTTCGCCATGACCGGGAGCTTGGGCCGGTTCGTGCCGACCCGCAGCAGCTGGAACAGGTGATTATCAATCTGGCAGTTAATGCGCGCGATGCGATGCAGAGCCATGCTGCGCGACTTGGAAAGCAGGACTGGAAAGGCCGGCTGACGCTCGCGACCCGACGCGTCTCGGCACGCGACGTGCGCAAGATGGGCATCGATATCATGCCGGCAGACGATTATACTGTGCTCATCGTGCAGGATACTGGCGGCGGCATATCACCCGAGCACCTCAACAAGATTTTCGAGCCCTTCTTTACCACCAAGGAGCAGGGGAAGGGTACGGGGCTTGGCTTGTCGACGGTATACGGGATTGTGAAGCAGTCGAACGGCTTCATCTTTGCCGACAACGTTTCCGACGCGGGCGGTGGGCCGACCGGCGCACGTTTCACCGTCTACCTTCCGGTCCACAAAGGCGAACTGCCGGAAAAGCAAAACGGGGAGAATGGCGATGAAGCCAAGGCCAGCGAATGGTCGGGTGGTGGCAAGCTGTTGCTCGTGGAAGACGAGGATATGGTCCGTGCGGTCGCGGAGCGTGCGCTGACGCGCGCCGGCTACAGCGTGACTACTGCTCGCGATGGGGAAGAGGGTTTGGCCGAGATCGCGAATGGCACTGTGGAATTCGATCTGGTTGTGTCCGATGTGGTCATGCCGGCCATGGATGGCCCCGCCATGGCCAGAGCCATTCGCAAGGTGAAACCGAAATTGCCGATTCTGTTCATGTCGGGATATGCGGAAGAACAACTGCGCAATGACATCGATATCGAAAACATGCACTTCATCCCGAAACCTTTCAGCGTTCAGCAAATTAACGCCAAAGTTTCCGAAGTGCTGGGAGAGCAGATAAAAGCCGAAGCGTGAAGCTCTCGGAGTACCTCACATTGCATGGGCGATCTGCTCCATAAGAAAAGTCTCGTTCCACTCTTGTTCTATTGGAACAAACGCGGTACACCCTTTCCCAGTTGAAGAGTCGGATGTGGCTCTGGAAAAGCGAAAGGGGAATGTGTCATGGCGGCTAGTCTGAAGTTGATAGAGGGAAAACAAGTGGACTCAGATCGCCAGAAGGCATTGGATGCCGCTCTCGCACAGATCGATCGTGCATTCGGCAAAGGCTCGGCGATGAAGCTGGGCCAGAAGGAAGCCATGCAGGTCGAAGCTATCTCGACCGGCTCTCTTGGCCTCGATATCGCATTGGGCGTGGGCGGATTGCCCAAGGGCCGCGTGATCGAGGTTTACGGACCCGAAAGCTCCGGCAAGACTACGCTTGCATTACATTGCATTGCGGAAGCGCAGAAAGCGGGCGGTACTGCCGCTTTCGTCGACGCCGAACACGCGCTCGACCCGGTCTACGCCAAGAAGCTAGGCGTAGATATCGACGAATTGATCATATCGCAGCCCGATACGGGCGAGCAGGCGCTGGAGATTACCGATACTCTGGTGCGATCGAATGCGGTCGATATCCTCGTGGTCGACTCGGTCGCCGCGCTTGTGCCGCGCGCCGAGATCGAAGGTGAAATGGGTGATAGTCATGTCGGCTTGCAGGCTCGTCTCATGTCGCAATCGCTGCGTAAGTTGACTGGTTCGATCAATCGTTCGAAATGCATGGTCATCTTCATCAATCAGCTGCGCATGAAGATCGGTGTGATGTACGGTAATCCGGAAACCACCACCGGCGGCAATGCGCTCAAGTTCTATGCCTCGGTCCGCCTCGATATCCGTCGGACCGGCCAGATCAAGGACCGTGACGAGGTGATCGGCAACGCGACCCGTGTGAAGGTCGTCAAGAACAAGGTCGCTCCTCCATTCAAGCAGGTCGAGTTCGACATCATGTATGGCGAAGGTATCTCCAAGATCGGCGAAATTCTCGATCTTGGGGTGAAAGCAGGCGTGGTCGAAAAGTCGGGCAGCTGGTTTAGCTACGACAGCGTCCGCATCGGCCAGGGGCGTGAGAACGCGAAGACCTTCCTCAAGGAAAACCCCGAAATGTGCGCCAAGTTGGAAGCTGCGATCCGCGGCAAAACCGATGAGGTCGCCGAAGAGATGATGACGGGTCCGGACGCGGAAGACTGATCTCATCTCTTCAAGCGGGAGCGCGTGCGGCACTTTTCCCCGTTGCACGTTCGGTCGGACTGTCCCCGACGCTCCCGGAAACACGGAAAGCCGGTGCGCGCGCGCAATTTGTGCCGCACCGGCTTTTCGCGTTCGAAATGCGTCGAAGATATCCTTACCGGAGCGAAAGGGCAGGCGGACGAAATAGCCGCGATCGACTATCAGACGATCGCCGGACGTAGCTGGACACCCGCAATAACCCCTCGCATTTCGCATGCCGATGTGATTCAGCGTCCGCGAGGAGATATCGCTGATGCACCCATCGAGCCTGTTTTCGCTATCGGAGCATTTGGAGCGGCTGAGCCGGGATGGCGATCCGCT
>NZ_JBSXNU010000043.1:0-14338 GCF_056857815.1 Qipengyuania sp. B-5
CCCCGGATCGCTATCAAAAAGGGTTCAAAGAATGCCCACTCGGCATCCTCCATCAGCAACCGCGCCAAGATAACCTCCGCAAAAGCTATCTTGAATCACATCTCGCAGCGATTGTGAATCCAGTTTGTCAACAGGGCCTAGACCAAGTGTATCGAGAATGCCCCAGGCGAAGCCTTCGAACTTGTTGGTAACGACCCCGAGGCGCACACCGCGGCCAGCCAATTCGTCCAGCGTCTCGACAGCGTGAGGATAGGGGCGAGTGTGGACCGCGTAATTCTCGCCGTAATAGGCCAGCATTACTTTGTATACATCGCGAAACTCTTCGTGCGACATGCCACCCTGCGCATCTACGGCCTGTTTCAGCATGATTTTCGCCCCGCCGCCGATCAGGTCGCTCGCGCTGTCGATCGGCACTGCGGCAAAACCCGCGAACGCCAGCGCGTGGTTTACGGCCGTGCCGAGATCGCGATGCGTTTCGAGAAGGGTGCCATCAAGGTCGAAAGCGACAATATCGAAGGGAAAATCAGCCATCCGGCCGGAAGTGCAGGATGGTTCTTCAAACTGCAAGCGATTGGTGGCATGGCGCCATCCCATGAACAAAAGCCGTGAATTCGCCGTCGTCATCCTTGCAGCCGGCAAGGGCTCGCGCCTCAAAAGCAAGCTTCACAAGGTCCTCCACAATATCGCAGGAAGGCCGATTATCGAGCATCTTATGGCCCAGGTGCAGATACTAGAGCCCGCCAAGACAATCGTCATCGTAGGCGACGAACGTGAACAGGTCATCGATCAAGTTTCCGATCGCGCGATCTGCGTAGTGCAGGAGCCGCAGCTCGGAACGGGGCACGCAGTGGCGCAGGCCAAGGATGAGCTGGCCGGGTTCGAAGGCGATGTGATCATGTTACTGGGTGACGCACCCTTCATTACCGCCAAAACCATCATCGGAATGCTCGAAAGATTACGCGCACATGACGAAACTGCAGTGGTCGTGCTCGGTTTCGAGCCGGACGATGCGCTGCAATACGGCCGCGTCATCACGCATTCCGACATGACGATCGAAAAAATGGTCGAGTTCAAGGACGCAAACGAAGCGGAACGCGCCACACGGCTATGCAATTCGGGTCTGATGGCTGCACGCGGCAAGGACCTTTTCGACCTGCTGGAGCGCGTCGACAACGATAATGCGCAGGGAGAATATTACCTTCCCGACATCGTCAACGTAGCGGTACGGGAAGGGCACACTTGCGCTGCCGTAGTGGCGGATAAGCCGGAAGAGGTACTCGGCATCAATTCACGCAAGGAACTCGCCGCGGCGGAGCGTCAGTGGCAGGAATTGCGGCGGGAGGAGGCGCTGGAGAATGGTGTCACGTTGAAAGCCCCAGATACGGTGTTCTTCAGTTACGATACCGAACTCGCTACCGATGTGACGATCGAACCCAATGTCGTTTTCGGCCCCGGGGTGAAGGTCGAGCGCGGCGCACGTATCCGCGCATTCAGCCACCTTGAGGGCGCACATGTCGGGGAGGATTGCGAAGTGGGTCCCTATGCCCGCCTGCGTCCGGGCGCTGTCATGGAGAAGGCGTCCAAGGTCGGAAACTTCGTCGAGATGAAAAAGGCCACGCTGGGCGAAGGCGCGAAAGCCAATCACCTGAGTTATCTGGGCGATGCCTCTGTGGGGGCGGGCGCGAATATCGGGGCAGGGACCATTACCTGCAATTATGACGGTTATTTCAAGCATCAGACCAGGATCGGCGAACGTGCCTTTATCGGCAGCAACAGCTCGTTGATCGCGCCGGTATCCATCGGTGCGGATGCAATCGTGGCAGCGGGCAGCGCCGTGAGCCGTGATGTGGCGGCGGGAGAGCTACGCATGGTGCGGGCCGAACAGCTGGTAAAGCCGGGCTGGGCCGATCGCTTTCACGACGCGATGAAGAAGAAAAAGGCTGCGGAGAAAAAGGGCAAGGAACCGGAAGACTGAGCGACCCGCCGCTTCACACGGCTGCGTGGTGCGGTTCAGCGTATGCTCGCCGCTGGTTCGCTCCGCGCATCGGATGCCGCTTTTATCAGCGCGCATGCGATCACGAAGATCATGGCCGGAAAGGGATAGTATAACGGTCCGTCGAGTACGGAGACCGCGCCAACACCGAGTACGACCGCGACGGGTGTCACGAAGCGTTTGGGTGCGTTGAGTACTCCCGATACGCTGCCGCGCAAGGCGGTCCACAGGAGGACGGCTGCTGCTGCGGTTCCGATCAGGCCCCATTGTACCAGCGATTGAAGCACCGTGTTATGCGGATGATTGGCGACCCACAGGTCGCGTACCATATAGCGGAATTGCCCCACCCCGTAGCCGATGAGCGGGTGTTCCACGAAACGCTCGATGGCACGCTCCCACAGCAACATTCTGCCCTCGCCCATATTCACCGTGTCTGTCTGTCCCGCGAGGGTCAGGAACAACCGGTCGACGCCCCAGTGGTCTCCAGGCGGCACATGAATCATCGAGAGCGGTATGGAGGCGGCAAACAGCGCAAGAATCAGCCATAGATTGGCCTTGCGCCGCGACTTGTCGCCAACGATTGCACAGAAGAGCGCGGCTCCCAGCGCTGCAAGGATCGCCGCCCGTCCGCCGGTCAAGTTGGCAAAGGTCAGACCGAAGAGCAGGAATAGCGCGAATATGAAGCGTTCCCCCCGCCTGTCGGAGGTCGTCAGAAGCCCGGCAGCGAGCGCGACGTGTATAGTGGCCAGATAGCCGAGGTGGCGGACGTTAGACACGCCGACATAGAATCTTCGCCAGTCATAGGCAGGGTTGCCGGATTCGAAGGCGATAACGACGTAGGCGAGGATGAATTGCAGCGTGATGCCGACAAGGATTGCAAAGAAGAGCGCCCTGACCTCTTCTGCCCGGCGCGAGACATAGGCGGAATAAACCAGCCAAGCCATCAGGAGATGCGCAACCGTGCTCGTCAGGTAGTAGGTGGCGGCGCTCTCGCTCGGTGCAGTAAACTTTGCCGAGAAGATCGAAACCCCGACGATCGTCAGAGCCGCTAACAGATTGGCATTTGCCGGACGGACGACCGTGATCGACTTAGTTGTCGAGAGTGCGAAGAAGATGCCGAGTATCAGCCACTGGCACAGCACGAGGAACGGCATGTGCACGACCAGATGCGGGGTGACATAACTCGCCCAGCCATTCAGGACCGGGACAATGGCGAGGAGGAACAGAAGCGGGAAGAACCGGCCCGACGACAGGAGGGTTTGCAAAATGCTCCTGTCGTTCTCGATCATCATGACGTTTTTCCGATCCCCGCTTCGGCCACAGATTCGTTTCTCTAGACAATCAGGCGTTGATCAAATGTTGACGCGAACGATTCGGCGCTCGTAGTAGAACCGTCATTACGCAAGATAGGTTCAGTCTGCGGTCGCCGTCCCTCCGCCAAGCGTCGGACACATTTTATTCGGCCGGGTTGTCGTACATCAAACGCTGCATCAGATAAACCATCTGCAGCGCCTGAAGCTGGGCGCGTTGTTCGTTGTCCACACCGCCAGAATGGCCGCCCGTAGTTTCCTCGTAATACCAGTATGGCTGGCCGAGTGCCTTCAGCTTCGCGGCACCCTTGCGCGCATGCGCAGGATGGGTGCGATCGTCGGCGGTCGAGGCCCACAGGAACGGTTCGGGATAGTCCACGCCCTCGACCAGCTTCTGGTAGGGCGAATAGCCTTCGATCCAGGCGCGCTGCTCTGGGATACGGGGATCGCCATATTCGCCAATCCAAGAAGCGCCCCGGCCGATCAGGTGATAGCGGAGCATGTCGAAGAGCGGAATCTGGACGATTGCGGCATCGAACAGATCGGGCCGTTGGGTGAAAGCCGTACCGACCAGCAGGCCGCCCTGCGAACCGCCCTGGATGCCCAGATGGTCGGGCGAGGTTATGCCGCGTTTCACCAGATCCTCGGCGACGGCAATGAAGTCATCCCAGGTGCGCTGCTTGTTCTCTCGGATGGCGGTCTGGTGCCACATCGGGCCGAACTCGCCGCCGCCGCGCATGTTCGCGAGGACATAGGCGCCACCCTTTTCGAGCCACAGCTTGCCAGTCGTTCCAAGGTAGCCGGGCAGGCGGGGAACCTGGAAGCCGCCATAACCGGTCAGGAGCGTGGCAGTGCTCCCGTCCATCACCATGCCCTCGGGTTTGACGAGGAAGTAGGGGATCTTGGTCCCGTCCTTGCTGATCGCTTCGAACTGCTCGACTTCCATGCCCGCGGGATCGAAATAAGCGGGCGAAGTCTTGATGATTTCCGGAGTTGAAGATCCGTCGGAATAATAGAGCGCACTGGGTTCAAGGAAATTGGTCACCGAATACATGATGTCTTCGGATTCGTTCGATGTTGCCGCGACACCAACCGTGGCATTGTCGGGCAGGGCTATTTCGCTGCTGACCCACTGTCCGTCTTCGTAATCGAACTTCAGAACCTTGCCGATCACGTTGTCGAGGATGTTGATATAGGCGCTGCTGGCAGTCGATCCGCCACCCTGTTTCGTCTGGCGGTCACCCGGTGCCCAGACGAGCGTCTTTTCCGCACCGTTGGGATCGGCCAGCCACTCTTCCAGATTCGCGGAAATCAGGGCATCTGCCGGGAAGGTCTGGTCGCCGACCGTCCAGTCGACATCGGTGGAGAACAGCATCTGGCCATCGATAATTCCGCCGAGCGATGACTTCTCCGGCATTTCCAGCCTGACCCATTCGCCGTTCTGTTGCAGATACCAGGCGCGGTCATGGAAGGAGGTTCCGCGCATGGCGGTGTAACCATGCACAGTGCCCGCGGAATCGCGCAGCAGGCTTGCACCCGCCCACACGTCGTCCGGTTCGCCGCGGTAGATTTCCGGGGCGCTGGACAGCTCAGTTCCGCGTTTCCAGAGGCGGGTGGTGAAGGGATATTCGCTTTCTGTGAGCGTGCCTTCGCCAAAGTCCCGGCTAACCAGCAAGGTATCGCGGTCGAGCCATTCGATACCGCCCTGGCTTTCGCTGTCGATGACGAAGCCGCCTTCCACGAAGCTCCGCGTTTGCATGTCGAATTCGCGCAAGATGGTGGCGTCCTTGCCCCCGTCGGACAGGGCAATCATGCAATAGCGCATTTCCGGCGGCAGGCAGGTCGAACCCTTGTAAACCCATTCCTTGCCTTCGGCAGCGGCAAGTGCGTCGATATCCAGTACGGTTTCCCATACGGTTTCATCGCTGCGATAGCTTTCCAGGGTAGTGCGCCGAAGCACACCCTTCGGATTCTGCTTGTCCTGCCAGAAGTTGTAGAGGCCATCCGGGCGGAACGACACGTAAGGAATCTTGTCTTCGCTGTCGTAGATTGCCAACGCTTCGGCCTTGAGTTGCTCGAAACGCGGATCGGCGGTCATATGTGCAGTAGTCCGCTCGTTCTCCGCTTCGACCCACGCCAGCGCTTCGTCGCTGCGGGCCTCTTCCAGCCAGATATGCGGATCTTCTTCTGGGCCGGGCACGCCGTCTTGTGCCATTGTCACGCTACTCATTCCAAATGCCATGGCTGCGCCAATGGCGAGTGTCGATACGCATTTCATGCTGTGCGTCCCTCCTTGCAGATCTGTCGGTATGCCTGCGGGCGCGCGAAGTGTAAAATCGCTTGTCGGCTCCCGACTGCTGTTGGTCGAAACGTGTTCTACCGGTCGGTTTTGGAATAAAGCACAGGGCGTCGGCCAAGCGTTAATTCACGTCCCTCTAACCAGCCGAGATATTTGCCTGCAAGCCACCAGACGAGCAGCACTAGCGGTGCGGAAACGAGGCCGTCGGTCGCGTAGTGCCAGCCCAGGTGGATCGATCCGATGTAGATGGCTGCTGCATAGGCCCAGCCGACGAGGGTGAGCACTTTCACCCGATACCTTTGAATCCACAGAGCCGCGGCGACGGCAATTGCGACGTGGATCGATGGCATGGCGGAGATACCGCTGATCAAAAGCGGGTTATCCATGGTCGCGATCAAGGCGTCCTTGATCCCGATGACTGACGGAGCACGTTGTTGCAGGACCGAGAGCATGGGATCGAAACTGCGATCGGCGAAGAAGTCTCCGACCATTACGGGCCCAACCGATGACATCAGCATGGCTGCCCCCCCCGCCAAGCGCCAGCCAGATAAACTGCAAGAGCAGGGTAAAGCGGATCTTCTGGATCTCGTCGAACGAGAAAGCCACCCAGACCGCCAAACCGATGTGAACGAAGTGCCATGCGTTATAGAGCCAAACTATCGGTTGTGTCGCCCAATCGAACAGGGCGTAGGTGATCCTCCATGGATCGGTTCCGAAGAACAGGAACCGGTCGAGTTCGATCAGGAAGGGATCAAGGTAGAACGGTATCACGAAGGGGATCGATTTCTTGATCCCGCTGAACGCTTCGAGCGTGACTGCAAGCGAAAGGTAGAGGGCAACTGCCCATAGTAGCTTGGGCCAGTGCTCCCGCACATCGCTGACGAGCTGGCGCGTGGGTGATGGATGACGTTTCAGCATCAGGCGAAGTGGCTGCGCGCAGATGAAAAGCGGAATGACGAGAACCGCTATCGTAACGAACGAGTTGCCCCGGCTGTTGTCGGGTAGGGGCAAGGATGCAGCGGCAAGGGCAATCGCTATGACCGTCAGATAGCCGAATGAAATTCCGCGAAGCACCATCCTGCTGGGTTATCCCGCACTTACGGACCGGGAAAGTTGCGAATTGGCATTACCCCCAACTGGAAGCAAAAAGGGCGACCCAAACGGGCCGCCCTTCAAATGCTCTAATCGATGCGCAGGCTCAGCCTTCGACGTGTTCCGCCAGAACCGTGAGACCCTTTTCGCTGACTTCGGCGAAGCCGCCGCGCACTTCGATCGTCTCGGGGGCAGAGCCTTCGGTCTTGTACACCTGCACGTCGCCATCGTGGATGGTGGACATGAAAGGCGCGTGGCCCTCGAGCACGCCGAAATCGCCTTCCGCACCGGGCACGACGACCATGTGGACGTCTTCCGAGCGGACCAGTTTTTCCGGCGTGACGAGTTCGAAGTGAAGGGCCATATCCTTACGATTCCTCGGCGAGCTTCTTGGCCTTCTCGACCGCCTGGTCGATACCGCCAACCATATAGAAGGCGCTTTCCGGCAGGTGGTCGTATTCGCCGTCGACGACAGCCTTGAACGACTTCACCGTGTCTTCCAGCTGAACGAACACACCCGGGATGTTGGTGAAGACTTCGGCCACGTGGAACGGCTGCGAAAGGAAGCGCTGGATCTTGCGGGCGCGGGCCACGGTCAGCTTATCTTCTTCGCTTAGTTCGTCCATACCGAGGATGGCGATGATGTCCTGGAGGCTCTTGTACTTCTGGAGCGTTTCCTGGACGCGGCGGGCGGTTTCGTAGTGTTCCTGGCCGACGACGCGCGGTTCCAGAACGCGGCTGGTCGAGTCGAGCGGGTCGACTGCCGGGTAGATGCCGAGCTCGGAGATGGCGCGGGACAGGGTGGTCGTCGCGTCAAGGTGGGCGAACGAGGTTGCCGGTGCCGGGTCGGTAAGGTCGTCGGCGGGAACGTAGATGGCCTGGACCGAGGTAATCGAACCCTTGGTGGTCGAGGTGATGCGTTCCTGCAGGTTACCCATGTCGGTCGACAGGGTCGGCTGATAGCCCACGGCCGAAGGAATACGGCCGAGCAGTGCGGACACTTCCGAACCGGCCTGCGTGAAGCGGAAGATGTTGTCGACGAAGAACAGGACGTCCTGGCCTTCCTCGTCACGGAAATATTCCGCCATCGTCAGACCCGACAAGGCGACGCGGGCACGTGCGCCCGGAGGTTCGTTCATCTGGCCGAAGACCAGTGCGACCTTCGAGCCTTCAGAGATGGCTTCGCCAGCTTCGTTCTTGGCGATGACGCCAGCGTCGAGGAATTCGTGGTAGAGGTCGTTACCTTCGCGGGTACGTTCACCCACGCCGGCGAAGACGGACACGCCGCCGTGACCCTTGGCGATGTTGTTGATCAGTTCCTGGATCAGCACGGTCTTGCCGACGCCGGCACCGCCGAACAGGCCGATCTTGCCGCCACGCGCATAGGGCGCGAGCAGGTCGATGACCTTGATGCCGGTTACGAGGATGGCCGCTTCGGTCGACTGGTCGACGAACAGCGGGGCTTCCGCGTGGATGGGCATGGTGCGTTCTGCACCGACCGGGCCGCGCTCGTCGATCGGCTCGCCGATAACGTTCATGATGCGGCCGAGCGTCTTCGGTCCGACGGGGACCGAGATCTGGGCGCCGGTATTGATGACTTCCTGCCCGCGGGTCAGGCCGTCGGTGCCGTCCATCGCGATCGTGCGCACGGTGTTTTCACCGAGGTGCTGTGCGACTTCGAGAACGAGCGTGTTGTCGCCGTTCTTCGTCTCCAGCGCGGTCAGGATCGGCGGCAGTTCACCCGGGAAGGCGACGTCGACGACGGCGCCGATGACCTGGGCGATGGTGCCGTTGGGGCTCTGGTTAAGTTTGGGTGCGGTGGCCATGATATCGGTATCCTACTGGCTCAGGAGTCTTGGTGGTGAGCGCCGTGCTCGGCACAAAGGTTTTCGGCGTCTTCCAGCATCCAATCGGTATTGTCTTCGTTGGCGGCCAGAGTGGCTTCGTGACGCAGGTATTCGTCTTCGCCGAGGCTGAATTCGCACGAGACGGTATCGGCACCCATCGCACGGCGGCAGATGGCTTCGTTGACCGGTTCCGCGCCTTCACAGGTTTCGGCGAAGGTCCGCTTGAAGAAAGCCTGGTCGGGCGGAGGAAGCGTGCTCTCGGGTTCTGGCGCAGCCACTTCAGTGGCAGCCGGTTCGGGCGCAGACTCTTCGCCGCAAGCGGCGAGTGCGAAAATCGGAAGGAGGAGGGCGAGTTTCTTCACTTGTGGCTTCCTTTAAAGGGCTTCCGCACCGGCGATGATTTCGATCAGCTCGGTGGTGATGGCGGCCTGGCGGCTGCGGTTGTACTGGATCGTCAGCTTCTGGATCAGCTCGCCCGCGTTGCGTGTGGCATTGTCCATAGCAGTCATCGAAGCGCCCTGTTCCGACGCCTCACGCTCGAGCAGTGCGCCGAACAGCTGCGTCTTCACATAGCGCGGCAGCAGCTCTTCGAGGATTTCCTCTTCGCCCGGCTCGTATTCGACCACGGCATCGCCGCCGGTGCCTTCGCCTTCCGGCGCCGGAACGGGAATGAGCTGGTCGACCGTGGGATCCTGCGCAAGCGCGGATTTGAAGATGGGGTAGACAAGGTGCGCAACATCGAATTCGCCGCTCTCGAAGCGGGCGATCAGATCGTCGGCGATTTCCTCGGCTTCCTCGAAGCCCGGCTGGCGCACGTTCGAGGTGTCGTAATGCTTCTTGATCCGGTCTGCATAGTCGCGCTTGATGGGTGCACGGCCTTTCTTGCCGACGAGATAGAACTCCACGTCCTTGCCTTCGGCGATCAGCGCCCGCGCCTTGACCTTGGCGGCCTTGACGATGCTGGCGTTGAGACCGCCGCACAGGCCCTTGTCGGTGTTCACGACGACCAGCAGGTGGCGCTGGTCCGAACCGGTGCCGCGCAGCAGCTTGGGCGCACTGTCGCCACTCACCTTGCCGGCGAGCGAGGCCATCACGCCCGACAGCCGTTCGGCATAGGGACGCGCGGCTTCGGCAGCGGCCTGCGCACGGCGCAGCTTGGCCGCAGCGACCATCTGCTTGGCCTTGGTGATCTTCTGGGTCGACTTGACCGAGTTGATCCGGCCCTTGAGTTCTTTAAGCGAGGCCATGACGGCTCCCTGTTAGTCTCGTGGGTCTCAGGCGAACTGCTTGGCGAAGGTCTTGAGCGCGTCGACGACCTTGTCCTTCACATCGTCTTCGAACTTGCCGGTGGTGCGGATGGTTTCGAGAACGTCGCCGTGCTCTGAACGCATGTAGCTGAGCATCTGTTCTTCGTAGTCGGTCACGCGTTCCACCGCGACATCGTCGAGGTAGCCGTTGGTGCCGGCGAAGATCGAAACGGTCTGTTCTTCGAAGGGCATGGGCGAGAACTGCGGCTGCTTGAGCAGCTCGGTCAGGCGGGCACCGCGGTTGAGCAGCTTCTGCGTAGCGGCGTCGAGGTCCGAACCGAACTGCGCGAAGGCGGCCATTTCACGGTACTGCGCGAGGTCGAGCTTCATCGAGCCCGAAACCTTCTTCATCGCCTTGGTCTGGGCGGCACCGCCCACACGGCTGACCGAAAGGCCGACATTGATGGCCGGACGGATGCCCTGGTAGAACAGGTCGGTTTCGAGGAAGATCTGGCCGTCTGTGATCGAGATCACGTTGGTCGGGATATAGGCCGACACGTCGCCCGCCTGCGTTTCGATGATCGGCAGCGCGGTCAGCGAACCGCCGCCATTGGCCTTGCTCATCTTGGCCGCGCGCTCGAGCAGGCGGCTGTGGAGGTAGAACACGTCGCCCGGATAGGCTTCACGGCCCGGAGGACGACGAAGCAGCAGCGACATCTGGCGATAGGCCACGGCCTGCTTGGAAAGGTCGTCATACACGATGACGGCGTGCATGCCGTTGTCGCGGAAGAATTCGCCCATCGCGCAGCCGGTGTAGGGTGCGAGATACTGCAGCGGAGCGGGCTCCGATGCGGTTGCGGCGACGACGATCGAATATTCCATCGCGCCGTTTTCTTCGAGCTGCTTGACGATCTGCGCCACGGTCGAACGCTTCTGGCCGACCGCAACGTAGACGCAGTAGAGCTTCTTGCTCTCGTCGTCGCCTGCGTTCAGTTCCTTCTGGTTGATGAAGGTGTCGATCGCGACAGCGGACTTGCCGGTCTGACGGTCGCCAATGATAAGTTCGCGCTGGCCGCGGCCGACGGGAACGAGCGCGTCGATGGCCTTGAGGCCCGACTGCACGGGTTCGGAAACCGATTCACGCGGAATGATGCCCGGCGCCTTTACTTCGACGCGGCGGCGTTCGGTCGATTCGATCGGGCCCTTGCCGTCGATCGGGTTGCCGAGGGCGTCGACCACGCGGCCGAGCAGGCCCTTGCCGACGGGAACGTCCACGATGGTGCCGGTACGCTTGACGGTATCGCCTTCGCCGATTTCGGTGTCGGCGCCGAAGATAACCGCACCGACATTGTCGGCTTCGAGGTTCAGGGCCATGCCCTGGACGCCGTTGGCGAATTCGATCATCTCGCCGGCCTGCACGTTGTCGAGGCCGTGGATACGGGCGATGCCGTCACCGACCGAGAGAACGGAACCGACTTCGCTGACTTCGGCTTCGCTACCGAAGTTGGCGATCTGGTCCTTGATGACCTTGGAGATTTCTGCGGCGCGGATATCCATGTGTTTTGTCCTTTAAGCCTTCATGGCCTGGGCGAGCGAATTGAGACGGGTACGAATCGAGCCGTCGATACGCTTCGATCCGATGGTGACGACGAGGCCGCCGAGCAGTTCGGGGTCGACCTTCGTGGAAAGTTTGACAGTGCGGCCTTCGCGGGCCGTGAGCTTGCTCTTGAGATCGGCAAGCTGCGCGTCGGTCAGCGCGTGGGCGCTGGCGACTTCGGCGGAAACCTCCCCGCGCTGGGCGGCGGCGATGGCGCGGAAGGCACGGATGATGCCCGGAATCTGGCCCAGCCGGCGGTTCTGCGCCAGCGTGCCGAGGAATTTCTGGGTCAGGTCGGAAAGGCCCATGATCGCGGATACACCCCACAGCGCCTTTTCGGCCTGACCGCGCGTCACGCGCGGATTGGTGGTGAGCAGCTTGAGTTCGGGCGATTCGGCAAGACCGGCCTCGAGCTTTTCGAGGTCCGATTCGACCGCCGTGACGGTCCCTGCCTCGCTGGCCAGATCGAATAGGGCCGAGGCATAACGCCCTGCCAGGCTAGCCTGAATACCGGCGGAAATATCCACGCGTCTCTCGTCCTCTAAGGGTCGGAAAAAAGGGTCTGTCGGTCCCAGCCGTTATCGGACGATTATGAATCGCCCCGGCAAGGTTGGCGCGCGCCTAGCAAAGGGGGTGGAGCAAGGCAACCCGAGTCAAGCGGCTTAATGTTGGGACTTCGGTGCGGCAGTCCATCGATCGGCCAGTATATCGGGCTTGCGGCGAGGTTCTGGCGGAGCGGGGTCGGCGGGCCGGCTCTTCCACGCGCGAGGCGCAGGTAGCCGTTGGGGCCCTCTTATATATCTACTCGCGCGCCTCGCACTGATAGACCAGTCGTTCGTTAGGCTGCTGCGGCAGCTGGCCGAGCACCTCGCCTTGTAGATCGCCCAACTGGCTGGCCGCGCCTTCCTCTCCGCATTTGGGAGCGGTATATTTGCTGCGCGCCTCGCGCGCCTCGCTCATCGCGCTGCGCGAAAGCAGGTAACGTTCGGAACGGAAGATGCGGCGGTCGGGGTCGAAGCTGTTGACCGAAACGGCGTCCTCTTCATTGGGAACGAAGACGCGCGACCAGCTGCCCGAAGCATAACCATATTGCGTACGTTCGTTGACACAGCCCTCGGCAGTCCAGTCGAACTCGATATCAGGCGCTTCGGCGCTGGTGATCCGGCTGCGTTCGGGTAGGAGGCGGCACACCAGCTCGGCATCGCCATTGGAATTCACCGCGAGTGGATCCTTGCCGCCCGAACCCGTGGAGCCTTCCTGCATCTCGGCCGCCACGCGGCGATCGATCTCGTCCAGACCGGGGCGGGTGAGGAAAGCAATGAGGGCGACCACGACCAGGAAGGCGGAAATCCCGAAGGCGATGTTGATTTTCCTGCGATGCAGTTCTGCATTCTCTGCCCCGGCATCGAAGCGCTCGTGCCTGCTCCACGCCCAGAGGCCGATCCCGAAGGCGGCGAGCAGAAGAACGAAGGCGAGCGCCATGCGATCCTCGCGGTCCTGCGCTACGCTCAGCTGTGCCTTCAGCAGGGCACGCTCGCGCCGTTCGCGGGTTTCCTCGGCGCGCTGAGCAAGGCTTTGCATTGCTTCCATCTGCTCGCGTTCGAGCCGCTCCTGCTCGGCAGCGTCGAGTTCCTCGAGACTGCGGCAGACATTGTCGTTCAACCTGGGTTCGACGCCGTTGGCCCGCAGGAAAGGCACCAGTTCGCGGTTGGAGACCGCGAAGAAGAATTCGGCATCGCCGCCTTCATTGTCCGCACCGAAGCTGTTGACCCCGACCACACGGCCGCAGGGATCGAGCAGTGGGCCGCCCGAACTGCCACGCGCGATCGGCGCGGTGTGAAGGATCGTATCGAACTGGCGGCTCGGACGTTCGCCCGAAACATAGCCGAGGCTTTTCACCGGCGACATGGAGCGGAAGATGTCGGCCAGATCCAGCCCCTGCGCCCGGTCGACGTTCATGGGGTAGCCCACGCTCGTCACCTGGGCGGCGCTTTCGATCGGCCGCCCCACCAGCGCCAGTGGGGGGAGGCGCAGGCTGCCCGTCAGCTTAACCAGCGCCAGGTCGTTGCGGGCGTTTACCGCGGCCAGCTGCCCATAGACCGCCTCGCCGCCGCCGCTCGGCACGATGCCGATGCGCAGATCCGCATCGTTCATCGCATCGCGGACGACATGGGCATTGGTGACGATCAGGTCCTGTCCGACCGCAAATCCCGTACCGTGGCTGACCGGGAAGATTTCCTCGCCGTCATTGCTGATGATGACCACGCGCACGACCCCGCGCGCCGCGGCATCGATGTCGGCAGGATCGGCATGGGCCAGCGCAGGCGCCAGAAGCGCGAGCGGGGCGGCAATAAGAGAGAGAAGTCGTCCCATCCGCGGCCCTCTTAGCTGGCCCGCGACATTGACCGCAAGCTTCGGGATGCGCCGGTCCGCAGCTTTTGCGATTGCCAAGCTTGCAAGAACGCTATTGGCGATGAAGGATGAAAGCCATGACCCGAACCGAGGACCTGACCGATGACGATCGCTGGCGCATTGCGCTGGCAAAGGACCGGCGCTTCGACGGCGTCTTCGTCACCGGTGTCCATTCGACGGGCATCTATTGCCGCCCTTCCTGCCCGGCGCGCGCGCCCAGGCGCGAGAACGTTCGCTTTTACGCGAACTGCGACGCGGCCGAGGCGGCAGGCCTGCGCGCCTGCAAGCGCTGCGCACCGGACCAGCAAAGCCGCGAGGAGGCGGCAGTACTGGCTGCGCTGAAGGCACTGCGCGAGGCGGAAGAGGCGGTTTCGCTCGAACGCCTGGGGCAGCTTACGGGCCTATTGTGTTGAAAAACTCGGCCTGACCCGATCCGCAGCCGATTTTCCGTAATAATGATTCAACGGGAGAAGGCGTCTTGAAGTAATGATGCGGGCATGAGCTCTTATGAGTTTTAATATTTCCCGCCAAAGGTGCCTGC
>NZ_JBSXNU010000044.1:0-7548 GCF_056857815.1 Qipengyuania sp. B-5
CCCCGGATCGCTATCAAAAAGGGTTCAAAGAATGCCCACTCGGCATCCTCCATCAGCAACCGCGCCAAGATAACCTCCGCAAAAGCTATCTTGAATCACATCTCGCAGCAATTGTGAATCCAGTTTGTCAACAGGGCCTAGATCGCTGTAGCCGCCAAATTCGTCGGTGTGGACTTCCGTATGAGCTTTGACGTGCATCGGAATGATCTGGTTCATCGTGTTCTTACGGCGGTCGGGCAGGATGCGAACGGTGATGTCACCGCCGCGTTCAAACATGCCAATCACGGCGACCTTGTTGGCCTTGTAGCCCGATCCTTTTCCCGTCGCTTCACCGCCCATGTAGGTTTCATCAATCTCGACAGTCTTGAACGGGCCACCAAGCGGTTCGTCACCGTCCACGATAGCCATATACTTGCGGATTTCATGGCACATGCGCCACGCGGTCTTGTAGGTCACGCCGATCTGGCGTTCGACTTCCTTGGCAGCGACACCGTTTCGCGTCGTGCAGAACAGGAACATCACATAGAACCAGTCCCGAAGGCTGGTGCGGGTGCGATGGAAGGGCGTTCCGGCAGTCGGATAGATCTGGTGGCCGCAATGCTCACACGCATAGCTGCGGCGCTTCTGGACGCGGTAGAATTGCGCATCCTTGCCGCACTTTTCACATTCGTGACGCTCACCAAAGCGGGTCAGCTTTAGGTGCTCTAGGCAGCTTTCCTCGGTGGGGAAGCGGTCTTGGAATTTGCGAAGGGTGAGAGTGTTCTTTGCCATGCCAATTATCTAGCACAGAACCTTACTTGTCGCAAGGGGATAATCCCCAAATCCTACTTGTCTAGGAAAAATCCTATGCTATAGGAATTTTCTTGCACAAGCCGCCGATCATTGGGGTTGGAGGGCTTGGACAGCGGAAGGAGCAAGCTATGGATGGCATGACCGCAGAACGTGCCCGGCTGGTCGAACTGACCGAGAAGAGCCGCACCAGCCTCGCATCCCTGTCCGCCATGTTGGGCCGCAATCCCAGTTATTTGCAGCAATTCGTCCGCAAGGGGAGTCCGCGCAAGCTGGAGGAGGCCGATCGCCGCCGGCTGGCCGAATTCTTCGGCGTGGACGAGGTCGAACTGGGGGCGGATCCCGTCATGAGCTCCAAGCGAGATTTTGACGATTTTGTCGCTGTTCCCCGCCTTGCACTCGATGCCTCGGCTGGACCCGGTGCCTTTTCGGCGGAGGAAATTTCCTTCGACAGCTTCCGTTTCAGCCGCCGCTGGCTGCGGGAAATGGGTCTGGAAGGTGCCGACCTAACCGCGATCCGGGTGGAGGGAGACAGCATGGAACCCTTGCTGCGCAGCGGAGACGAGATTTTTGTCGATCGGAACAAGCGAGCGGGGGAGGGTGTGCATGTGGTCCGCATCGGAGACGTGCTTCACGTAAAGCAGATCCAGGCGAGCGCGCCGGGTCGTATCGCCCTGATCAGCGCCAACGAAGCTTATTCTCCGATCGAGCTGGCCCGCGAAGAGATCGAGATTATCGGGCGCGTGGTCTGGAAAGGCGGGCGGATCTAGTTGACTGGCTACTTTCAATAATCGGCAGGTGGAACAATCTCTTGCCGGGTCCGTATGTCCCATGACTCCCCCGCCTGTGAACACTATGCCGGGGCAGATACGGAGAATTCCGATGCGCAAGACCCTCATCCCTATCGCTCTGGCCGGAACCGCTATGCTCGGTGGTTGCTCAACCTATGGCGGTGGCGGCGGACTGCTGGGTGATATCTTTGGCGGCAATGACTACGGTTACAGCGGCGGGAACGATCTTGAACGCCGCGCAGCCGGTGCCTGCGGGGATGAAGCCTCACGCTATGGCCGCGTTCAGGTTGACCGTGTCGACCAGCAGGACCGTGACTATGTCTATGTCTATGGCCGGATCGACAACCGCGATTACAACCGCGATGAATTCACCTGTATCTATCGCGCGGATGGCCGGATCGTGGATTTCAATCTGAGGTAAGCTATCGCGGGCCTATCGAAGATCCTGCGGAATGCGCACTTGCGACAAACCGGCGCGTATCTCACATAGGCCCGCATGACCCAAACGCCTTCAACCCCTCCGATGAAAGCCGGTATCGTGCCGGTAACGCCCCTACAGCAGAACTGTTCGCTGATCTGGTGCACTTCCACCAACCGGGGCGCTTTGATCGATCCCGGGGGCAATCTCGACAAGCTGAAGGCGGCCGTCGCGAAAAGCGGGGTGGAGCTTGAGAAAATCCTGATCACCCACGGACACATGGACCATTGCGGTGAAGCGGGCGTGCTGGCCAAGGAACTGGGCCTGCCGATCGAAGGGCCGCATGAGGCTGACCGGTTCTGGATCAGCCGCCTCGATGAAGATGGCGCGCGTTACGGCATGAATTCGCAAGTGTTCGAACCCGACCGCTGGCTAGAGGATGGCGACACGGTGACGGTGGGCGACCTGACTCTCGAGGTGATCCACTGCCCCGGCCACACCCCCGGACATGTGGTTTTCTTCCATCGGCCGAGCAAGTTCGCCGTCGTGGGCGACGTTCTCTTCCAGGGCAGCATCGGGCGCACCGATTTCCCGATGGGCAATCACCAGGACCTGATCGATGCGATCACCAAGAAACTCTGGCCGCTGGGCGACGATGTGACTTTCATTCCCGGCCACGGCCCCACCAGCACCTTCGGGCAGGAGCGCAAGACCAACGCCTTCGTCAGCGACGCGGCGCTGGCTTAGCCTCGGCCTACATCACGCCCAGAGAGATCAGCACCGCAATTGCGGCCAGTCCCAGCAGCGTCAGCATGGTGATAATCACTCCGACCTGACGGCCCTTGCCGAGTGCGCCGCCGTCCATCCCGAATCCGTGCGCCACGCGTCCCAGCATGTAGATGCCTGCGACCCATGCGAGCCATTGGTCGCCATGGCCCGAAAGCTCTATGGCGGCGATCAACACCAGTACGAAGGCGGTATTCTCGACGAAGTTGAGTTGCGCCCGCATTCGCGCGGTAAGCGGGCCGCCCGCATCGTCTCCAATGGAAACCTTGTGCTTTATGCGCATCTGCCCGACGCGGATCGACAGCCAGAGATTGATGATCGCGGCAGCCGCGGCAGCCGTCAGCGTGACCGGAAGGACGATACCCATAGAAATTCTCCCCTTTGCGAACCCTTTCTCCCTTGGCTAGGACCATCCGCGCAGTGCGGCAATCGACCTGCCAGGATTATCCTCCACTCCGCTTGCATCGCGCGCAAAAATCGCTATAGCGCGCGCCTTCACCGTCACGGTCGGGATGTTCGCCGTCATCGCGCTCTTGTGCGTTGCCGGACCATCCCCTAGGGCGGCCACCGAAATTGACTGAAATTGTTTGAGGAACAGGTGCCGAGATGGCCGTCCCCAAGAGAAAAGTATCGCCCCACCGCCGCGGCAACCGTCGTGCACATGATTCGCTCAAGGTCGAAGCGCATCACGAATGCTCGAACTGTGGCGAACTGAAGCGCCCGCACAACCTTTGTCCGCACTGCGGCTATTACAACGGGCGCGAAGTCCTCGCTCCCGAGGGCCTTTAAGCCTCTAGCTTGATTCGGAGAACGTCATGAGCCTGCCGCGTATCGCCATTGACGCGATGGGCGGTGACGAAGGCGTTCGCGTGATGATCGAGGGCGCCGCGCTTGCGCGCAGGCGCCATGATCGATTCAAGTTCCTGCTGGTCGGCGACGAAACGCAGATCAAGGCTGCACTGGCCAACCATCCCGGAATGTCCGGGGCAAGCGAGATTCTCCATTGCGAGGATGTCGTCGCGGGCGACGAGAAACCTTCAAGGGCGCTCCGGCGCGCGAAGACCACCAGCATGGGTCTTGCAGTCGATGCGGTGAAGCGCGGCGAAGCCGGTGCCGCCGTATCGGCCGGCAATACCGGCGCGCTGATGGCGATGAGCAAGCTCGCGCTGCGCACCATGCCCGGCCTCGACCGGCCCGCGCTCGCTGCCCTGCTTCCCACGCTTAGCGATGACGATGTCATCATGCTCGACCTTGGTGCGAACCGCGAATGCGACGCGCGCAACCTCGTGCAATTCGCGATTATGGGCGCCGCCTATTCGCGTATCGTGACTGGGCGCGAGCGTCCGCGCGTGCGCCTGCTCAATATCGGCACTGAAGAGACGAAAGGCACGGAGGACATCCAGGCCGCCGCCGATCGTCTGCGCGCCGCCAGTGAGCTGGCGATGGACTTCGAAGGATATGTCGAAGCCGACAAGATCAACCGCGGCGAATGCGACGTAATCGTATGCGACGGATTCTCCGGCAATATCGCTCTGAAGGCGATCGAAGGCGCGGCGCGTTTCGTCACCGATCTGCTGCGCAATGCATTTTCGTCCTCCTTCCGTTCGAAGGTCGGCTTCCTCGTCTCGCGTCCGGCGACTGAATTGCTGAAGCACCACCTCGACCCGAACAACCACAATGGCGCGGTCTTCCTCGGGCTGAACGGCGTGGTGGTGAAAAGCCACGGCAGCGCCAATGCCAAGGGCGTGGCCAATGCGGTCGAAGTGGCCGCTCGCCTGCTGGAGGACGATATCACCAACCGCATCGCGAAAGACTTGAGCGCCGTGGACACGCAAAGCCTGGACGCGAAATGATCCGCGGCGTGATCACCGGCAGCGGCAGTGCACTGCCCAGGAATTGCGTGACCAATGCGGATTTGGAAGCGCGCGTCGATACGACCGACGAGTGGATCGTCGAACGCACCGGCATCCGGCAGCGCTACATCGCGGGCGAAGGCGAAACCACGTCCAGCCTCGCCACGGACGCGGCCCGCAAGGCGCTCGACGATGCCGGCGTCGATGCCAGCGAGATCGGGCTGATCATCCTCGCCACCGCAACGCCCGACCATACATTCCCGGCCACCGCCACGCAGGTCCAGCAAGCCTTGGGTTGTCGCGGCGGAGTGGCATTCGACGTCCAGGCCGTGTGCTCCGGCTTCCTTTATGCGCTCGCCACCGCCGATTCCCTCCTCCGCACCGGCATGGCGAAAAAGACGCTGGTGATCGGCGCGGAAACATTCAGCCGTATCCTCGATTGGGAAGACCGCAGCACCTGCGTCCTCTTCGGCGACGGCGCGGGCGCGGTGGTCCTCGAAGCGCAGGATGTGACCGAAGACGGTCCCGGTGTTCTCGCCACAAGGCTGCATGCCGATGGCGAACACAAGGATCTCCTCTATGTCGACGGAGGCCCTTCGACCACGGGCGAAGTCGGCAAACTGCGCATGAAAGGCCGCGAGGTCTTTCGACATGCAGTGGTCAATCTGGCCGAGGTACTGAACGAAGTTCTCGATGATGCCGGCATCTCCTCCAGTGAGATAGACTGGGTCGTGCCGCACCAGGCGAACGCCCGCATTCTCGATGCCACCGCGCGCAAGCTCGGATTGTCGCCGGACAAGATCGTAGTGACGGTGGACCAGCATGCCAATACGTCGGCAGCTTCGGTGCCGCTGGCATTCGACGTGGCACGGAAGGACGGGCGCATCAAATCGGGCGACATGGTAATGTTCGAAGCAATGGGTGGCGGATTTACCTGGGGCGCGTCGCTCGTCCGGATATAACTTTTGATAAATATATGGCGCCGCTCCATTGTGCGACTCGCGGCAAGCTGTTAAATATCCAAGGTTACTTATAGTTAAGTCGCACTCCACTCAGGGTCGCCACTGGGGGAAGGATAATGGATATGATGCGTTCCGTGGGCACATTGACCCGCGCAGATCTGGCAGAGACGATTAACCGCAAGATGGGGCTTAGCCGCGCGGAATCGCTTGATTTGGTGGAAGAAATTCTCGCCAAGATGTGCGATGCGCTTGCCCGTGGTGAAAACGTCAAGATTTCCGGGTTTGGCAGTTTCGTCCTTCGCGACAAGAAGGAACGTATCGGGCGCAACCCCAAGACCGGTGTCGAAGTGCCGATTACCCCGCGCCGCGTGATGACCTTCCGCGCCAGCCAGCTGTTGAAAGAGCGTATCGCCAACAGCAATTGAAGCTGGTAGCGTCGGCGGCATGGCTGAGTTCGACGATCACAAGGAAACCGGCGCCCTTCGCACCATCGGGGAAGTCTCCAAGGCAACCGGTATCAAGGCGCATGTCCTGCGGTACTGGGAACAGCAGTTCCCGCAGCTAAAGCCGCTCAAGCGCAGCGGCGGGAGGCGCTATTACCGCGCGGAAGATGTGGCGCTGGTCGAACGCATCGACCGGCTCGTGAACCGCGAAGGCTATACGCTCAAAGGCGCGAAAGCCGCCCTGCGCGGAGCGTCCGACCAGCAGGACGCCTCGCAGGTATCGGCTGCGGCGGAAGCGTCTGTTAGCGGCGACGTGCTGGCAAAGCTGAAAGCTATCCGACAGGACTTGCACGCCGCGCTGGCGGGTTGAGGGGAATAGAAATAAGCCTTTGACCCCTTACGACGCCAAAGCGGACGTTCTTCCCACTGACGAAAACCTCCAATAAATAGCGCTCGTCATTCATATAGACTTCGATCCATTCTTTGACCAAACCAAGTTGGGAGACATTGCCATGCGGACATTACTATTGGCCGCACCTCTCATTGCAGCGTTGAGCTACTCAACTTCTGCAATGGCAAAAGACACTGCAGAGGCAGCAGTAATTCACGCTGTTGACGAATTTATGCGCTCTATCAAAGAGCAGGATGCCGAATTGATGGCATCTGTCACGACGGCGGAAGGCAGGACCAGTGGGCTGATCTATCAAGACGGCGTAGCGAAATTCTTCTCGGAGACGTTTCTAGAGGGTCAGGCCAGATTGGCGAGCGGCAATGAGGCGACATGGACTGAATCTTATTGGGACCCGACGATTCTCATTCACAACGGCATCGCCATGTTATGGGCGCCCTACAGCATGGAGGTCGATGGTATCCGGATGCATTGCGGAATAGATGTGTTCAATCTGGCATTCGTGAATGAAGAATGGAAAATCGTCAGCATCCAATTCACGGCCGAACCGGATGGCTGTCCCGGAGACCCTGACGCTCGTTAGAGCTCAACTCGTATTCTCCTTTGGGATTGCCCACCTTCCAAAGAAAATCGGCATTCAAACTTGTCCGATTGCCACCCTATTCTGTTGAAAAACTCCTCTTGCGAAGAGGGCGAGCCGCTGATTGTGCTTTGCACGCCTTCGGCTCCAGTGATCTTCGTAATCAGGAGATTTGCTGATGATGGGCGAACGGACGGTGATGCAGGAGGCGCTGTTCTACAGCTTCCGCATTGAGGATCATGTGCCGCAGGATCACCTGCTGCGTTCGGTTGACCGGTTCGTCGATCTGACGGGTATCCGAGAATACTTGAAGCCGTTCTACAGCTCGACCGGGCGGCCTTCGGTTGATCCCGAACTGATGATCCGGATGCTCCTCATTGGCTATTGCATGGGCATACGCTCGGAGCGCCGCTTGTGCGAGGAGGTGCACCTCAACCTCGCCTATCGCTGGTTCTGCCGGCTCGATCTCGAGGGGTCGGTGCCCGATCACTCCACCTTCTCCAAGAACCGGCACGGC